>NZ_JAAGPN010000066.1:0-37936 GCF_017104805.1 Paraburkholderia sp. Ac-20347
TCTGTGGTTACGGTACATTGTGAGCCGTGTCACGCACGCCGGCAGGGTCGCGCGGTACACTGCGCGGCGGCCTCGCATAAACGGGGCGCAAAGACGGACGCCACGCGCGGCAAGCCTGCAACAACTGCGCGACGCGCGCGTCGGCAGGAGCCCGGCTGAAACGCGTGGCCGGAACCAACGGGGTAGCGCTGCGGTCAGGCAAGAGCGCCAGGGAGGGCGCACCGCATCGCTGCGCAACACAATCGAGCGGCGCAATGGACGGCATGCGCGCCGCGTCGCACCGCAACCAGGCAGATGACGGAACGCTCCGGCAAGGCGCGCAGCGCCTGGCCGGTACGCGAACGTACAAAAAAAGGACCCAGACATGACGCATGACGATCTCGCGCAACGCCTCGTGAACGCGCGCCACCGCCATCAGCTCATCGAGACGCTGGAGCCCGAGCGCCTGCCGCCCGACGCCGCCACGGCCTATGCGATCCAGCAGGCGGTCATCGCCGGTCTCGGCAAGGGCACGGGCGGCTGGAAAATCGGTGCACGCTCGCCTGGCGGCGCGGCGTCCGGCGCGCCGATTCCGGGCGCGCTCGTGCTGCCGTCGCCCGCGCGCATCGAGCGTCAGAACTTCTTTCGCGTGCTCGTCGAACTGGAGATCGCGTTCCGTTTCGCCGAGCCGCTCGCGCCGCGCGCCGACGTCTACTCGCGCGACGAAGTGCTCGCGCACGTCGGGCAGATCCTGCCGACCATCGAGATCGTCGACAGCCGCTTCGCCGAATGGCCGAACGTCGCGCCGCTCGCGCAACTCGCCGACTTCCAGAACAACGGCGCGCTGATCACGGGCCACGCGCAGCCGTATGCCACGCTCGCGCGCGCGCTCGACTTTGTCGCACCGGAACTCGAACTGAGCTTCGACGGCGCCTCGCTCGTGCCCGAAGCACCCGGCAATCCGGCCGGCGATCCGCGCGAACTGCTGGTGTGGTTCGTCAATCATTGCGCGGCGTCGGGCATCACCATCGAGCCCGAGTGGACCATCACCACGGGTTCCTACGTAGGGGCTCACCGCATCGAAGGTCCGGGCCTGCTGCACGGACATATCGACGGTCTCGGCGAAGTCGAAATCGAGTTCGTCTGATCAACGGACAAGGGGTTTCCCGAAGTCCTCGAATGCACTGTCATGAAGGGCCGTCACGCATACCGCGTAACGGCCTTTTTTGTTGCCGCTCGATTGCACAATGCGCGCACTATGCCTGCTCAAAGCCCGGCACTTTGCACCGCGATTGCGCACGAGTGCGCATGAAAATCGCCGGCAAAGCCACTACTGACGATAGGGGCAGTTTGCACGCGATTCACCGCATTTTCCGGCGTACGCAAGCGCACTCACGCGCACGCGACAATGCGCGGCAGGTCACTGACGCGGTCGTTTTCGACGCGTAAAACGGGAAAAAAGTTAGCGATGACGTGTGCGGACAACACGCTGACAACCCGCACGGAATATCGCGTTACAAGGAGTTTGATGCGGCGTGTGCACGCGTTGCGCGCCAATGCGTTTAAGGAGAAACGGCCTGGCTGCCGTAATGCTGTTTGAGCGTCGAACTTCGGCGCGATGACGTGACGCTGGCACGTTGCCGGCGTGAAGGTGAAAAGCGCTTGAGGCGTGAATCTTGCGCGGGTGGGAAGATCATTGTAAGACGCACATCCGCGTAGCACCAAGCACTAAAACGAGCCCTTGAATTGGCGCGATTTATGTGTGAAAAAAAATTCAAAAGGGTTTAGGATGAATTCGAGCGATGTCGTTTCCGATTAGCGCGCCGCGCACGACATCGGTCGCAGATCTCGGCGAGGAGGTAGCATGGATATCTACAGCAGCTTCGCGACCCGCTTCGAAAAAACGCGAGAGGAAGAGCTCTCGCTCGAGGAGTATCTCGCGCTCTGCAAGGAAGATCCCAGTGCGTACGCCACGGCTGGCGAACGCATGCTGACGGCAATCGGCGAACCTGAACAGATCGACACTCGCAACGACCCGCGCACGTCGCGCATCTTTGCGAACAAGGTCATCAAGGTTTATCCGGCTTTCCGCGAGTTCTATGGCATGGAAGACGTGATCGAGCAGGTCGTCGCGTACTTCCGCCATGCGGCGCAAGGACTCGAAGAAAAGAAGCAGATTCTCTATCTGCTCGGTCCGGTGGGCGGCGGTAAATCGTCCATTGCCGAGCGTCTCAAGCAGCTCATGGAACGCGTGCCGTTCTACTCGATCAAGGGTTCGCCCGTGAACGAGTCGCCGCTCGGTCTGTTCGACTACGACGAAGACGGCCCCATCCTCGAAGAGCAATACGGCATTCCGCGCCGCTATCTCAAGAGCATCCTGAGCCCGTGGGCGGTCAAGCGCCTGCACGAGTACAACGGCGATATCCGCAAGTTCCGCGTGGTGCGCCGCTATCCTTCCATCCTGCGTCAGATCGGCATCGCCAAGACCGAGCCGGGCGACGAGAACAATCAGGACATCTCCTCGCTGGTCGGTAAAGTCGACATCCGCAAACTCGAGCAATACGCGCAGGACGACGCGGACGCCTACAGCTATTCCGGCGGCCTGTGCCTCGCGAATCAGGGTTTGCTCGAATTCGTCGAAATGTTCAAGGCGCCGATCAAGGTGTTGCATCCGCTGCTCACGGCCACCCAGGAAGGCAACTTCAAGGGCACCGAAGGATTCGGCGCGATTCCGTTCAACGGCATCATCCTCGCGCACTCGAACGAGTCGGAATGGAAGGCGTTCCGCAACAACCGCAACAACGAGGCACTGCTCGATCGTATCTTCGTGGTGAAGGTGCCGTACTGCCTGCGCTACTCGGAAGAGATGAAGATCTACGAGAAGCTGCTGCGCAACTCGTCGCTCGCCGAGGCGGTCTGCGCGCCCGGCACGCTCAAGATGATGGCGCAGATGTCGGTGCTCACGCGTCTGGCCGAGCCGGAGAACTCCAGCCTCTTTTCGAAGATGCAGGTGTACGACGGCGAGAATCTCAAGGACACCGATCCGAAAGCGAAGTCGTATCAGGAGTATCGCGACTTCGCGGGCGTGGACGAAGGCATGAACGGCGTGTCCACGCGCTTCGCGTTCAAGATTCTCTCGCGCGTGTTCAACTTCGATTCGACCGAAGTGGCGGCGAATCCGGTGCACCTGATGTACGTGCTCGAACAACAGATCGAACGCGAACAGTTCCCGCCGGAAACCGAGCAGAAGTATCTGTCCTTCGTGAAGGACGTGCTGGCCTCGCGTTACGCGGAATTCATCGGCAAGGAGATTCAGACCGCTTATCTGGAGTCGTATTCGGAATACGGGCAGAACATCTTCGACCGCTATGTCACGTACGCCGACTTCTGGATTCAGGACCAGGAGTTCCGCGATCACGACACGGGCGAGAGCTTCGACCGCGCGGCCTTGAACGCCGAGCTGGAGAAGATCGAAAAGCCCGCGGGCATCAGCAACCCGAAGGACTTCCGCAACGAGATCGTGAACTTCGTGCTGCGCGCGCGTGCGGCCAATGCCGGTAAAAACCCGGCGTGGATCAGCTACGAGAAGTTGCGCGTGGTGATCGAGAAGAAAATGTTCTCGAATACGGAAGAACTTTTGCCGGTCATCTCGTTCAATGCAAAAGGATCGGCGGAAGAGCAGCGCAAGCATGAAGACTTCGTCAACCGCATGGTCGCGAAGGGCTACACGCCGAAGCAGGTGCGCTTGCTCTGCGACTGGTATCTGCGTGTGCGCAAGTCGTCATGAACGCGCAGGCATCACCTTCCTGCTGCGCCGCCGCATCGCTCATGCGGCGGCGCAAAAAGGAAATCCGGCGGGGCGCAGGCCACGCAGCCGCAAGCGGGTAGCGGCGGCGCCTGGCACGCAGACTGCGCACCTCGCCCATTCGAAACGTGAGCGGGAGACTGGATGTGCTTCATCAAATCATCGACCGCAGGCTGGCCGGCAAGAACAAAAGCATTGCCAATCGCGAGCGCTTCTTGCGCCGTGTGAAAAACTATATTCGTCACGCCGTCTCGGAAGCGGTGCGTGACCGCAGCATCAAGGACATACAAAGCAACCAGAGCATCACCATTCCGCGCAAGGACATCGCGGAGCCTTCGTTCCGGCACGGTCCGGGCGGGCGGCGCGAGATGGTCCATCCCGGCAACGAGGATTACATTCGCGGCGACCGCATTGCGCGTCCGCAAGGCGGCGGCGGTGGTGGAGGCAGTCAGGCGAGCAACGAGGGCGAAGGTCAGGACGACTTCGTATTCGAGCTCTCCCGCGAAGAGTTCATGCAGTACTTCTTCGACGATCTCGAACTGCCGCGTCTCGTCAAAACCCATCTGATGGCCGTCCCCACGTGGAAAAGCATCCGCGCGGGCTGGGCCGCGGAGGGCACGCCCAACAACATCGACGTGGTGCGCTCGCTGCGCAGCGCGCTCGGCCGGCGCATCGCGCTGGGCGCGCCGCTCGTCAACGAACTGCATACGCTCGAAGAGCAGCTCGAAGCGCTGATGGCCGATCCGTCCGACCGGCGCGACGAGATCAAGACGCTCGAAGACGAAATCCATCATCTGCGCGGGCGCATCTGGCGCATCCCGTTCATCGACCCGTTCGATCTGCGTTACGTGAATCGCGTGAAGCAGCCGCAGCCGTCGAGTCAGGCCGTGATGTTTTGTCTGATGGATGTGTCTGGCTCGATGGACGAGCAGCGCAAGGACCTTTCCAAACGTTTCTTCATCCTGCTGTACCTCTTTCTCAAGCGCAACTACGAGAAGATCGAGGTGGTGTTCATCCGTCACCACACGCGCGCCGAGGAAGTGGACGAGGACACCTTCTTCCATTCGACGGAAAGCGGCGGCACGGTCGTGTCGAGCGCGCTGGAGCTCATGAAGAAGGTGATCGAGGAGCGTTATTCGCCCAGCGACTGGAACATCTACGGCGCGCAGGCATCGGACGGCGACAACTGGACCGACGATTCGCCGAAGTGCCGCAAGTTGCTCCAGGATGACATCCTGCCTCAGGTGCGCTATTTTGCGTATATCCAGGTGACGCCGGAGGAGCAGAATCTCTGGCTGGAATATGCGCAACTGGCGCTCACCCAGCCGGCGCTGGCGATGAAGAAGGTCGACACGGCGGCGGATATCTACCCGGTTTTCCGGGAGCTTTTCGAAAAGCAGGTGGAGCACTCATGACGACACGCCACCTGCACAACGAGGCGCGCGGCTACGAGCCGGAGCGCCGCAAGACGGGCGGCCACGGAACAGGACAGCACGGCGATCACGCGGCCGCCACGGAAATGGGGGGACACGTTGCCGATCCCGGGCGCGAAGGCGCGCACGGGCTTCCTCAAGCGGATCTCCCTGAACGCCGGCTCCCGGACACCAGGGAATTGCATATGAACGTAGCCGACAGACGGCCGTTGCCGTGCCCATCCGACTGGACCTTCGAACTGATCGAGGAGTACGACACGCACATCGCGCAGGTTGCCGAGCAATACGAACTGGACACGTATCCGATCCAGCTCGAATTGATCAGCGCCGAGCAGATGATGGATGCGTATGCCTCGGTCGGCATGCCGGTCAATTATCGCCACTGGTCGTTCGGCAAGCATTTTCTCTCCACCGAGAAAAGCTATCGCCGGGGCCAGATGGGTCTCGCGTACGAGATCGTCATCAATTCGAATCCCTGCATCGCGTATCTCATGGAAGAAAACACCATGACGATGCAGGCGCTCGTGATCGCGCACGCGGCCTACGGGCACAACTCGTTTTTCAAGGGCAATTATCTGTTCCGTCTCTGGACGGACGCGCACGCGATCATCGACTACCTCGTCTACGCGAAGAACTACATCGCCGAATGCGAGGAACGTTTCGGGCTCGATCGCGTGGAAGAACTGCTCGACTCGTGCCACGCGCTCATGAATTACGGCGTGGATCGCTACAAGCGTCCGCAGAAACTGTCGCTGCAGCGCGAGGCCGCGATGCGTCGCGAACGCGAGGCGTATCTGCAATCGCAGGTCAACGAACTCTGGCGCACGCTGCCGAAAACGCAGCAGCCGATCGCCGAGGAAACCGACGAACGCTATCCGCCCGAGCCGCAGGAAAACCTGCTGTATTTCGCGGAGAAAAACGCGCCGCTGCTGGAGCCGTGGGAGCGCGAAGTCATTCGCATCGTGCGCAAGGTGGGGCAGTATTTCTACCCGCAACGCCAGACCCAGGTGATGAACGAAGGCTGGGCCACGTTCTGGCATTACACCTTGCTCAACACGCTCTATGCGCAGGGCAAGCTCGAAGACGGCTTCATGATGGAGTTCCTGCACTCGCACAGCAACGTCGTGTATCAGCCGCCGGTCACCAAGCCGTATTACAGCGGGATCAATCCGTACGCGCTGGGTTTTTCGATGATGAGCGATATCCGCCGCATCTGCGAAAACCCCACGGACGAAGACCGCAAGTGGTTCCCGGAACTGGCCGGCAGTCCGTGGCTCAAGGCGCTGCATTACGCGATGCGCAACTTCAAGGACGAGAGCTTCGTGGCGCAGTATCTGTCGCCGCATCTGATTCGTGAAATGCGCCTGTTCTCCGTGCTCGACGACGACATGCGCGACGCGCTCGAAGTCTCGGCCATTCACGACGAAAGCGGCTATCAGTACGTGCGTCAGGCGCTCTCGCGCCAGTACGACATGCATCATCGCGAGCCGAACATCCAGGTGTGGTCGGTGAATACGCGCGGCGACCGCAGTCTCACGCTGCGTCATTTCATGAGCGACAATCGCCATCTTTCGGGCGACACCGACGAAGTGTTGCGCCACATGGCGCGGCTGTGGCAATTCGACGTCTACCTCGAAAGCGTCGATGAAAACGGCACGGTGAGAAAGCGCTATGAATGCCGTTACGTGCCGCCGGCCATCAAGGTGTAGCGCCGCGTTCGAGCTCGACGTTGTTTGAAAAGGCCAGCTTCCACGCTGGCCTTTTTTCATGCCGACGCATGGCGAGTCTTTCAGCTGGGTTTCGGCGCTGCCGGTTGCGCGGAGGAAAAGGGCGTAGCCGCGCTAACATAACGGCACGGAAAACAACCACTTCGAGCGCGACACCGAACGCGGCATCGAAACGCGAGGAGCAACAGACACGCATGCGCAGGTCGAAATCGAATCAACCGCGGACCCATCGGCACACGCGGATGCTGAAGCAACACGCAGGACGCCGCCATGGCGTTTGAGTTCTTCAAAGGCGCGCGGCCGCTCAACCGCGCAACGGCGTTACGCGACGCCATCGCGGGCGTGCAGCTCGCGTCGATGAACGTGCCGCAGCTGCTCGGCTACGCGCGCATCGCGGGCATGCCGGCCGTCACCGGTCTCTACACGGGCTTCCTGCCGCTGATCGCCTTCGCGCTGTTCGGCGCGTCGCGCCATCTGGTGGTCGCGGCCGACTCGGCCACGGCGACCATCTTCGCGAGCAAGCTCTCCACCATGGCCACGCCGTCGAGCGCCGAATACGTCGCGCTCGCGGGCATGACGGCGCTGCTCACGGCAGTCATGCTGCTGATCGCCCGCGTGTTCAAACTCGGCTTTCTCGCCGACTTCCTCTCGCGCACCGTGCTGGTCGGCTTCCTGACGGGCGTGGGCGTGCAGGTGGGTGTGGCGATGCTCGGCGACATGCTCGGCGTCACGGTCAATTCGCGACGCACGGTCCTGCAGATCAAGCAGATCGTCCTGCAATTGCCGCAGATTCATTGGGGCACGCTCGCGATCTCCGCGCTCGTCGTTGCGGCGATTCTGGTGTTCAAGCGCTTGCGGCCGCGCTGGCCGGTGCCGCTCGTCGCCGTGATCGGCGGCATCGTGGCGAGCGCGCTGTTCGACTTCCAGCGTCATGGCGTGTCCGTGATCGGGCCGGTGGCGGGCGGCTTGCCGCATGTCGCGTTTCCGGCCGTCGGCTGGTTCCAGATGATCGATCTGATGCAGGTCGCGGCGTCGTGCTTCGTCATCATCGTTGCGCAGAGCGCCGCGACGAGCCGCGCGTTTGCCGAGAAATACGGCGAGCGCGTGGACGAAGACGCGAACCTGCTCGGCCTCGCCGCCGCCAACGCCGCTGCGTCGATGAGCGGCGCGTTCGTGGTGAACGGCAGTCTCACGCAAACCGCGATGGCCGATCAGGCCGGCGCGCGCAGCCAGTTCGCGCAGGTCGTGTTCGCGGGCGTGGTGGTGATCGTGCTGCTGTTCCTGAGCCGCTGGCTGCAGTATCTGCCGCATTGCGTGCTGGCCGCGATCGTGTTCACGATTGCAGTCGGGCTCGTGCATATCGGACAACTGATCGATATCCGCAAGGAAAGTCCGGGCGAATTCGGGCTCGCCGTGACGACGGCTGTCGCGGTCGTGGTGATCGGCGTGGAGAACGGCATTCTGATTGCCATCGGGCTTTCGTTGCTACGCCATGTGCGTCACAGCTATCGTCCGCACACGATGGTGCTGGTGCCGAACGAGGAGGGCCGCTGGATGCCGGTGCCGTCGCACGCGGGTCTGCAGACCGATCCGGGACTGATCGTTTTCCGCTTCGGCGCCGACCTGTTCTATGCGAACGACCACCTGTTCGTCGACGAAGTGCGTCGCCTCGTGGACGGCGCGCCGACGCCCGTGCGCTGGTTCGTGGTCGATGCGGCGGCGATCACCGATCTCGATTACTCGGCGGGTCGTTCGGTCGACGAACTATGCGAGGCGCTGCGCGAGCGCGGCGTCAAGGTGATTTTCGGCCGCGTGAACCGCTATCTGCGCGCCGACATGGACCGCCACGGCATCACGCCCGTGGTGGGCGCGGAAAACATCTACACCACCTTGCACGAGGCGCTCGCCGCCGTGCACCCCAACCTCGACAAGCAAGCCGAGGCGTGACGCCGCCCAGCGCGTCTATCCTTCCTGAGCGGCCGGCGCGGACTGACACTCCGCGCCGCATCACGTCGCATCACGCCGCATCGCACCCCCAAGTAGTCAAAATCCAAAATCCGGTGCGCATAACCTACACAGGAACTACTTAAAAATGTCCTGACAAACCCTGATTTACCGCGGGAATTCGCGGCTGATATCGTGCGCCTCAAGCGCTGTGGAAGCGCTTCCACCCAATCACCGCCGGCGCCAGCATCGCCCGGTTCCGACCCTTGCGCAGGAGCTTTCGTGACACACGATTCGCCACACACCGCCTCGGCCATTCTCGAGGACGACGCCTTCACGCCGTCGCCCGATTCCGCGCTCTGGCGCCGCGATTTTCTGCTCGGCGCGGCCACCGCGTCGTATCAGATCGAAGGCGCCGCGACCGAGGATGGCCGTCTACCGTCGATCTGGGACACCTTCAGCGCCACGCCGGGCAAGGTGCTCGCGGGCGACACGGGCGCCGTGGCCTGCGATCACTACCATCGCTGGCAAGGCGACCTCGATCTGCTCGGCGACCTGAACTTCGAGGCCTATCGCTTCTCGATCGCGTGGCCGCGCGTGATGGACGCGTCGGGCCGCCCGAACGCGAAGGGCATCGACTTCTACAAGCGCCTGCTCGAACGCCTGAAAGAGAAGGGCATCCAGACCTACGCGACGCTCTATCACTGGGATCTGCCGCAGCATCTCGAAGATCGCGGCGGCTGGCTCAATCGCGACACGGCGTATCGTTTCGCCGATTACGCGGATCTCATGAGCCGCGAGCTGTCCGGTCTCGTCGACGCGTGGATGACGCTCAACGAGCCGTGGTGCTCGGCGTATCTGGGCTACGGCAATGGCCACCACGCGCCCGGCCTCGCGAGCCCGCGCTATCCGACCCAGGCGATGCATCATCTGCTGCTGGGTCACGGCATGGCGATTCCGGTGCTGCGCGCGAACGATCCGAAATCGGCGAAAGGCATCGTCGCGAACGTGGGCCGCGGCACGCCGAACTCCGATTCGCCCGCCGACATCACGGCCGCACGCCGCTTCGAAGTCCAGCACAACGCGTGGATTCTCGATCCGCTGCTCAAGGGCGAATACCCGGCGGAGTTGTTCGAGCTGTGGCCGGGCACCGAGCCGCTCGTGCTCGACGGCGACATGGCGACGATTGCCGCGCCGCTCGACTTCCTCGGCATCAACTACTATTTCCGCACCAACGTGAAGAGCGACGGCGCGCACGGTTTCACCGAGGTGCCGCTGCCCGACGTCGAGCGCACGCAGATGGGCTGGGAAGTGCATCCGGACGGTCTGCGCGATCTGCTGATCGGTTTCAATCGCACGTACGAGAAGCTGCCGCCGATCTACATCACCGAAAACGGTATGGCCTCCGACGACGACGTGATCGACGGCGAAGTGGTCGATTCACAGCGCATCGCGTTCCTCAAGCGTCATCTGGCCGCCGTGGACGCGGCGATCAAGGCGGGCGTGGACGTGCGCGGTTATTTCGTGTGGTCGCTGCTCGACAACTTCGAGTGGGCGTTCGGCTATGAGCGGCGCTTCGGCGTCGTGCACGTGAACTACGACACGCAGAAACGCACGAAAAAGCGTAGCGCGGAACTGATCGCGCGTTTCATCGCGGAACGCAAGGCGCGCGGCGCCTGACGTCTCGACTGATCGATTCGCTCGACGCGAAATCGAAAACAAGAACGGCAGTTACCGTAATTGCCGTACCGGCTGCGCGCCGCGAGAATGCGCGACAGGGGAAAGTTGCACCAAAGCACGATCGCGTGCGCGCAGCCACCCGCATCACCGCCAAGTTTGACTTCATCGACCAGCAGAGAAAACCGGATCAACCGGAGGAGACGCAATGAAGCAAAACGCACCCGTCCTGCGCGGCCTCGCCGCCGCGCTGGCATTGGCCGGAGCCGTCGCGGCGCACGCCGCCGACGCGCCGCTCAAGGCCAATGTGATTCACTGGTGGACCTCGGGCGGCGAGTCGGCCGCCATCAAGCAGTTCGCGCAAGCCTACGACCAGGCGGGCGGCCAGTGGGTCGACAACGCGATCGCGGGCGCCGACCAGGCGCGCGCCACGGCGATCAACCGCATCGTCGGCGGCGATCCGCCCACGGCGGCGCAGTTCAACACGTCGAAGCAGTTCCACGACCTGATTGACCAGGGACTCCTGAATAATGTCGATGCGGTCGCGGCGAAGGAAAACTGGAACGGCATCCTGCCCGATTCGATCCTCAACCAGATCAAGGTGAACGGACACTTCTACGCGGCGCCCGTCGACATCCACATGCAGGACTGGTTCTTCTACTCGAAGCCGGTGTTCGCGAAAGCGGGCATCGCGGCCGAGCCGAAGAGCATGGACGAACTGTTCGCCGATCTCGACAAGCTCAAGAAAGCCGGCGTGATTCCGCTCGCGCTGGGCGGCCAGGCGTGGCAGGAGAAGATCACGTTCGACGCGATTTTCGCGGACATGGACCGCAATCTGTACATGAAGGTCTATCGCGACCGCGACGCGAATGCCGTCAATTCGCCCGCGTTCAAGAACGTGCTCACGACCTTCAAGCGTTTGCATAACTACGTCGATCCGGGCTCGCCGGGCCGCAACTGGAACGACGCGACGGCGCTGGTGATTTCGGGCAAGGCCGGCATGCAGATCATGGGCGACTGGGCCAAGGGCGAGTTCTCGAACGCGAAGCAGGTCGCGGGCAAGGACTTCGGCTGCTTCCCGGGTTTCGCGAATTCGCCGTACATGATCGCGGGCGACGCCTTCGTGTTCCCGAAGACCGACAATCCGCAGGCCGTGAAAGCGCAGCAACTGCTCGCCAGCGTGATCACGTCGCCGACGGCGCAGGTCGCGTTCAGCGAGAAGAAGGGTTCGATTCCGATCCGTCTCGACGTCGATACGGCCGGTTTCGATGTGTGCGCGAAGCAGGGCATGGCGATCATGAAGGACAAGGCGCGTCAGTTGCCGAATCCGGAAATGCTGATCCCGCCGGACGTGCAGGGCTCGCTCCAGGACGTCATCACGAACTTCTGGAACAAGGACCAGTCGGCCGAGGACGCGCAGAAGGCGTTCGCGTCGGCGATCAAGAGCTGAGAGGCTTATGTACGCGCTCAAGCTGGATCAGGCTAAACGGCAGGCGCGTGCAGCGCGCCCCATGCGGCGGCGGCTGTCGCTCGCCGCATGGATCGCGTTGCTGCCCATGGCGGTCACCGTCGTGTTCGCGTATCTCGGCACGATGCTGTGGACCGCGCGCGTATCGGTGAGCTATTCGCGCTCGCTGCCGACGAACACCTTCGCGGGCCTCACGCAATACGTGCGGCTGTTCGAAACCGAACGCTGGATCGTCTCGCTGCAAAACCTCGCGATCTACGGCGTGTGCTTCGTCGTGGCGTGCCTCGTGATCGGTCTGCTGCTGGCGATCTTCATCGATCAGCGCGTGGCCGCCGAAGGCGCGTTGCGCACGATTTTTCTGTATCCGTATGCGATGTCGTTCGTCGCGACCGGTCTCGTCTGGCAATGGATCCTGAACCCCGAACTCGGCGTACAGGCCGTGCTGCGGCACATGGGCTTCACGCACGCGCATTTCGACTGGATCGTCTCGCAGCAGTTCGTGATCTACACGCTCGTGATCGCGACCGTGTGGCAAGCCTCGGGCCTCGTGATGGCGCTGATGCTCTCGGGCCTGCGCAGCATCGACGACGAGATCTGGAAGGCCGCGCGCCTCGACGGCATTCCGCGCTGGCGCGTCTACGCGAGCATCGTCGTGCCGATGCTGAAGACCTCGATGTCGACCGCCTTCGTGCTGCTGTTCGTGATGGTGGTGAAGCTCTACGACGCCGTCGTGGCGATGACGCAAGGCGGTCCCGGCACCGCGAGCGAAGTGCCCGGCAAATTCGTCATGGATTATCTGTTCAACCGCGCCAACATTGGGCTCGCCTCGGCGGCCTCGATCGTGCTGCTCGCCACCGTGCTCGCGATCCTCGCGCCGGTGCTCTACGCGAAAAGCCGCGCCGCACGCAAAGGAGAACGAGCATGAGCGCGCCGCTGACCGAACCGTCGGGCGCCATTCGGCCCATTCCGCCCGTTATCCGGCGCACGCCGGGCGCCTCGAAAGGCAAGCCGAAGCGCAGCCGCTTCACGCCCGCGCGGCTCGGCGTCTACGGCTTTCTCATCATCGCCGCGCTGTTTTTCCTGCTGCCGCTCTACGTGATGCTCGTGACTTCGGTGAAGCCGATGGACGAGATCCGCATGGGCCATCTGCTCGCGCTGCCGCGTCACCTCACGTTCGCGCCGTGGCAGGACGCGTGGGCGTCGGCCTGCACGGGGCTCGAATGCGCGGGCATCCGGGTGGGCTTCTGGAACTCGGTGCGCATCGTGGTGCCAAGCACGATCATTTCGATTGCCGTGGGCGCCGTGAACGGCTACGCGCTCTCGTTCTGGAAACCGCGCGGCGCGGGCGTGCTGTTCGCCGTGCTGCTCGCGGGCGCGTTCATTCCGGTGCAGGTGATGGTCTATCCGCTCGTGCGCGTGCTGGCCACCGTGCATCTGTTCAGCTCGCTGCCCGGCATCGTGCTGATTCACACGGTCTTCGGCATGCCGGTGATGACGCTGCTGTTCCGCAACTACTACGTGTCGCTGCCGCAGGAACTGTTCAAGGCGGCGCGTATCGACGGCGGCGGCTTCTGGCGCATCTTCGTGCAACTGATGCTGCCGATGTCGGTGCCGATCATCGTGGTCGCGATCATCATGCAGGTCACGGGCATCTGGAACGACTACATTCTCGGCCTCGTTTTCGCGGGCACGAAGAATCTGCCGATGACGGTGCAACTGAACAACATCATCAACACCACCACGGGCGAGCGGCTCTACAACGTCAACATGGCCGCGACGATCCTGACCTCGCTGGTGCCGCTCGCGATCTATTTCGTGTCGGGGCGCTGGTTCGTGCGCGGCATCGCGTCGGGCGCGGTGAAAGGCTAAAAGCGGAGACACACAATGACGAATCTGGCAAACGTCTCAGTGCGCAATCTGCGCATCGATCTGGGCGCGAACACGGTGATCGACGACCTCGACCTCGACGTGCGCGCCGGCGAATTCGTGGTGCTGCTGGGGCCCTCGGGCTGCGGCAAATCCACCTTGCTGCACAGCATCGCCGGGCTGATCGACGTGAGCGACGGCAGCATCGAGATCGGCGGCGAGGACATGACCTGGGCCGACCCGAAGGATCGCGGCGTGGCGCTGGTGTTTCAATCCTATGCGCTCTATCCGACCATGAATGTCGAGCGCAACATGTCGTTCGCGCTTCGCATCAACGGCACGCCGAAGCCGGAAATCGAGCGCCGCGTGAAGCGCGCCGCCGACATGCTGCAACTCGGGCCGCTGCTCGCGCGCAAGCCCGCGCAACTGTCGGGCGGCCAGCGTCAGCGCGTCGCGATCGGCCGCGCGCTGGTGCGCGAAGCCGACGTGTTCCTGTTCGACGAACCGCTCTCGAATCTCGACGCCAAGCTGCGCACCGAATTGCGCCGCGAGCTCAAGCAACTGCATCAGCAACTGGGCGCGACGATGATCTACGTGACGCACGACCAGGTGGAAGCGATGACGCTCGCCACGCGCATGGCCGTGATGAAGGGCGGCGTGATCCAGCAGTTCGGCACGCCCGCCGAAGTCTATGCGCGGCCCGAGAATCTGTTCGTGGCGACGTTCCTCGGCACGCCGCCGATGAACCTGCTGAAAGGCAAGCTCGAAGCCAACGAAGGCAAGCTCTGGTTCCGCGGCGCGCAGCTCGACGTGGACGTGACGAACTACACGTTCAAGGGCGCGCCCGATCTCGCGAAACCTTGCGTGCTTGGCGTTCGGCCGGAAGATGTGCACGCGACGCGTCTCGGCGCGCCGGGCAGCGAGGGCGCGCATCAGGGCAGCGTCACGCTGGTCGAACCGATGGGCAATCATCGCGTGCTGTGGCTCGACTTTCACGGCGCGCAGATCGCGTCGATCGATCAGGACAAAACGCCGCTCGCGAGCGGCGCGCACGTGCCGTTCAGCATCGACGCGGCGCATGTTTCGCTGTTCGACGAAGCGAGCGGCGAGCGCGTTTGAGCGGCCGCGAAAGGTCTGCTATTCCTCCGATCAATGCACCAAAAAAGCACGCTCGGAAGTCAGTAAGAACGTGGTAAAAATTTGGCCGTGCTGATACAGCGCGCGACGTCGAATACAGATCGCGCAACGACAATAAAACCGAGGGACGTACGAGAAGTGGCAACCCTGAAAGACGTGGCAACGCTGGCCGGCGTGGGACTTTCCACCGCCTCGCGGGCGATTTCCGGCAAGGGCCCGGTGTCGGCGGACGCGGCGGCGCGCGTGCAGGCCGCCATCGAACAACTGAACTTCCGGCCGTCGTCGATCGGCCGGGCGATGGCGACGCAGTCGCTCGGCATCATCGGTATTTTCGTGCCGACCTTCTTCGGCTCGTACTACGGCACGATCCTCAAGGAGACCGACACCGAACTTCGCGCGGTGCGCCGTCACGTGGTGGTGGCAACGGGTTGCGGCGAGGCGTCGCCGCGCGAGCAGGCGATCGAGGCGGTGCGCTTTCTGATCGGGCGCGATTGCGACGGCGTGGTGGTCATCAGCCACGATCTGCACGACGAGGATCTGGGCATGCTGCACGCGCTGCATCCGCGCATGGCCTTCCTCAATCGCGCCTTCGCGCATTTCCCCGAAGCCTCGTTTTGCGCGGACCACTTTCACGGCGGCGAACTGGCCGCGCGCACGCTGATCGAGCACGGGCATCGCGAGATTGCGGCGATCGGCGGCACGGCCAGTTCGTCGGACAATCAGGCGCGTCTGGACGGTTTCTTCGCCGAACTCGCGCGTCATGGCATCGAGCGCGAGCGCGTGCCGCTCATCATGTCCGACTTCTCGCCCGAGGGCGGTTATGCGGCGGCGGGGCGGCTGCTCGAATCGAAGCGCCGCTTCACGGGCCTCTTCTGCGCGAACGACACGATGGCGATGTCGGCGCTCGCGCGCCTGCAGCACGCGGGCATCTCGGTGCCGCGCGACGTCTCCGTGATCGGCTACGACGATGACTATTCCGCGGCTTACATGGCGCCCGCGCTGACGTCGGTGCATATTCCGACCGCCGAGCTGACGCGCAATGCCGTGCGCTGGCTGATCAACCAGTGCTACGGCACGGAGTGGGACATCGAGCGCAGCTTCAACGTGAGCGTGACGATGCGCGCCTCGGTGACCCACGCGAAGTAGGGCGTGCGTCGATATCGCTTCACGGCTTCACGGCTGCGCGGCCAGCGCGGGCGAGGGCGTATAGGTGCCGCTGAGCGCGTTCAAAAAGGCGACCAGCGCATCGACGTCGGCGTCCGATGGCGCAGTGCCCAACTGGTATTGCGCCATCTGCTTCACGGCCTCGCGCAGATCGTTCACGCTGCCGTCGTGAAAGTACGGCGCGGTGAGCGCCACGTTGCGCAGCCCCGGCACCTTGAACGCCTGCACGTCGTGCGGATCGTGCGTGACGTTGGCGCGGCCGTTGTCGGCTTCGGTGAGCGCGCCACCGCGCGCCGCAAACCAGTCGCCCGCGCGGCCCATCCGCTCGAACGACTGGCCGCCCAGATTCGCGCCGACGTGACAGGTCGCGCAACCCATCGACTTGAATAACTGATAACCGCGTGCTTCGTCGCTGTTCAAGGCGCGGGCGTCGCCGCGCAGATATGCGTCGACACGGCTCGGCGTCAGCAGCGTCTTTTCGAATTCGGCGATGGCATCGGTGATGGCCGGTCCGCTGATGCCGTCGGGATAGATCTGCGCGAAGGTCTCGACGAGCGCCGGATCGGCCTGCAATTTGCCGACGATTTGCTCCCACGACACCGAGGCCATTTCCACCGGATTCAGCGGCGGCCCGCCCGCCTGTTCCTGCAAGGTCGCGGCGCGGCCGTCCCAGAACTGCGCGTGATTGAGCGCCGCGTTGAACACCGTCGGCGCGTTCACGCTGCCCAACTGCCCGCCCACGCCGAGCGAAAGTTTGCGGTTGTCCACGCCGCCGCTCGCGAGCGAATGGCAACTGGCGCAGGAGATCGTGTTGTCGGCGGACAGACGCGGATCGTGAAAGAGCCGCATGCCGAGCGCAACCTTGCGCGGATCGGCGCGCAATGTGTGCGGCAGCGGCTGCACGGCGTCGTTCTCGAACGCCGCCGCGACGCCGGGCGTCACATACCAGCGCTTGCGTTCGTGCGCGATCCAGTCGAACAACGTATGCCGGTCGCCCGCGCTCAGACCGGTGCCCCAGTGCACGGCGCGAAAGCGCGCGGGCGGCATGGTGTCGTTTTGCGCGACGCGTTCGAGCTTGGCGAGATCGGCTTCGCCGGGTTTCGCGCCATCGTGCAGCGCGGCGTACAACGCATCGAGCCGGAAATAGCGCTGGCCTCGTTCAGTATCGAACTGCGCGATCTGCTTGATGCCGGGCAGCGACGCATAAGGCGGCAGCACCGCTTTCGTCGAATGACAGCTATAGCAGGCGTTGCGGTCGAGAATATCGCGGATGCGCGCGGCTTCGGGCGAAGCGGCGGGGCGGGCGGCCGCGCTTTCGGCGTAGGTCGTGTCGTGATACCAGGCGAGCGCGCCGAGGCCGAGATAACCGGCCGCGAGCAAACCCGCGACGCTGACGAAGAATCTGTTCATGGTGATGTGAGGTGGGGAAACCTGGGAATCCTGAGCGGATATCCGGCT
The DNA here is from genome assembly GCF_017104805.1 of Paraburkholderia sp. Ac-20347. Lineage (NCBI taxonomy): Bacteria > Pseudomonadati > Pseudomonadota > Betaproteobacteria > Burkholderiales > Burkholderiaceae > Paraburkholderia > Paraburkholderia sp. Ac-20347. The sequence continues at coordinate 17,659 of NZ_JAAGPN010000066.1, forward strand.
GTTGACGCTCACGCGGCGAGTGCGGCGGCGGCCGGATCAGCGTCCGATGCTACGGACGGAGCGCGCACGCGCCATTGCGGACGGTCAAGCTACGCGCGAACCGCAGGCATCGCCGATCAGGCAACGCGCGAGCAATCGCAGGAAAGCAGCACGAATGCGGCCGAATCACGCACGAGATCGCGTAAAATTCAGGCTTCTCTGCTTGCCTTTCATCGCCCGACATGCCCGCGGAACAACCGCCCAAGAAGGAAGAAGGCGTCGCCGTCATCGACCGCGCGTGCGCCATCCTGTTCGCCTTCCGTCCCGAAGACGGCCCGCAGAACGCGGCGCTCACGCTCGCCGAACTCGCGGCGCGCACGGGGCTCTACAAGAGCACGCTGCTGCGCCTCGCCGGCGCGCTCATTCAGCATCGCCTGCTGCTGCGGCTCGAAGACGGCCGCTATCAGCTCGGACCGGCCACGTTCGGACTCGGCGCGCTTTATCAGCGCAGTCTGAATCTCGGCGACATCCTGCTGCCGCTGATGCGCGAACTCATGGAAAAAAGTGGGGAGAGCGTGTCGTTCTATGTGCGCGACAACGCGGTGCGCGTGTGTCTGCATCGCGTGGATTCGATGCATGTCGTGCGCCATCACGTGCGCGAGGGCGACGTGCTGCCGCTCGAAACCGGTTCGGGCGGACGCGCGCTGCTCGCCTTCGGTCATGAACCGGGCGAGGCGTTCGAGCAGATTCGGCGCGACTTCTATTGCATGTCGATCGGCGAGCGCGATCGTGAGACGTCGGGCGTGTCGATGCCCGTGTTCGGCGTGCAGAATGCGCTGCGCGGCGTGATCACGCTCGCGGGACCGAGTTCGCGCATTGACCGCGCGTTCGTGGAAACGAATCTAGATGCGCTGTTCGATTGCGCCGTGCGCGCCACCGACGCATTCGGCGGCGACTCGCGTGCGCTGCGCGCGGCCCGTCAAGCGCACGCGCAGGGCGTGTAAACGCGCGATTAACAGCGCAAAACCGCGTTCAAATGCGGAAAGCTCAGCCCTCGCGCGGCTGCGCGCCATCCGGCAGATGACGCTCCGGCGCGCCGGTGTACGCATAGTCGATCTGACGCGGCATCGGCCCCTTGTTGCGCTCGCCGCGTCCGCGCTGCTCCCACGCATGCGCCAGAATCCCCACCGCGCGCGAGAGGATGAACACGCCGCGCGCGAGTTCAGGCGCGAAGCCCAGTTCCGCGTAAATCACCGCGGTCACGCCATCGATATTCATCGGCACGGGCTTGTTTTTTCGGCGCTTGAGCAGCGCTTCAACGCCGCGCGCGATCAGCGCGTAACGACCGTGGATCGCGCCCGATTCCACGCGCGCATCGACGAGTTCGAGCAGCCGTCCGGCGCGCGGATCGACCGGATGAAAGCGGTGCCCGAAGCCCGGCAGATACTTGCCATTTTCCGCGACGAAGGCATCGACGCCTGCTTCGACGGCTTCGTCGAGCGCGGCGCCCGCATCGAGCCGCGCCGCAATCGACGCATAGAGTTCCACTGCCTGCTGACCCGCGCCGCCGTGCACATCGTCGAGCGCGTTGATGGCGGACGCCATCGCGCCGTTGAGCGGCAGGCCGCAACTCGTGGCCATGCGCGAGATCGCAATCGACGGCGCATGCGGACCGTGATCCACCGAGGCCACGAGCGCCGCTTCGAGCAGCGACGCTTCATCGTCGCTGGGCAGCTCGCCGCGCAGCATCAGCCAGATCATCTGCGGAAAACTCACGCGGCCGATCAGCTCCTGAATCGGAAAACCGCGCACGGCGATCGAGCCGGGATGAATGTCGATGATCGAGGTGCGCCAGTAATCGGCGCAGAGGGCGGCGAGGTCGGTGTTCGTCGTGCTCATGTTCAGATGACTCCTTCGGCGCGCAGGGCGTCGATGTGCGCGGCGTCGTAGCCGAGTTGTGCAAGGGTTTCGCGTGTGTGCGCGCCGAGTGCGGGCGCGGGCGCGGCAGGGGCGGCGTCGCCGTCCGAAAGACGCAGGCCCGCGCGCGTCACGCGCTGCGCCGCCTCGCCGTTCGCGGGTGCGAATTCGCGCACGAATTGCCGCTCGGCCAGATGCGGATGTGCGAGGATCTGCGGCACCGACAGCACGCGGCCGACCGGCACGCCTTGCGCGAGCAGCCGCGCTTCCCAGTTTGCGGCGCTGTCGGCGGCGAGCGCGGCTTCGATTTCGGCCTTCAATTCGGTGCGATGCTGTTTGCGCAGATGGCGCGCGGCGAAGCGCGCATCGCCCGACAGTTCGGGGCGGCCGATCACCGCGCACAGGCTCTCGAACTGACGCGTTTCGTTGGCCGCGATGTTGAGCAGACCGTCGCCGGTCGCGAACGTGCCCGAGGGCGCGGCGGTGAAGTTTTCGTTGCCCATCGGCACCGGCTCCACGCCCGCGTTCAGATAGTTCGACACGACCCAGCCCATGGTCGCGAGCGTCGCTTCGAGCATCGACACGTCGAGGCGGCGTCCGCGCCCGCTCGTGCGCGCATCGACGAGCGCCGCGCAAATGCCGAACGCCGCCGTCAGGCCGCCGACCGTATCGGAGACCGGATAGCCCACGCGCAACGGCGCGCTTTCGGCGTCGCCCGTCACGCTCATCACGCCGGCCATGCCCTGAATGATCTGGTCGTAGGCGGGGCGGGGCGACAGTTCGCCGGAATCGCCGAAACCGGAAATCGCACAATAGACCAGACGCGGATTGACTTCGGATAGCTGATCGAATCCCAAACCGAGACGATCCATCACGCCGGGACGGAAATTTTCGACGAGTACGTCGGTATCGCGCACGAGATCGAGCAGGATCGCCTTGCCGCGCGGGTCCTTGAGATTGAGCGTGATCGAGCGCTTGCCCGCATTCACGGCGACGAAGGACGCGCCCATGTTGCGCGCGGCGGCGTCTTTGTCGGCGCCTAGACGGCGCGCGAGATCGCCGCCTTCGGGATGCTCGACCTTGGTGACGTCGGCGCCGAACAGCGCGAGCTGATACGCGCAGAACGGCCCGGCCAGCACGTTGGAAAGATCGAGAACGCGGATTCCTGCTAAAGGCAACATCGTGATTCCAGCCTCTGGTTCAGTTCAATGGGAAATATCGTCGAGCGAGCGGTTGTTGGTGCGCGGGCCGAACAGACCGATCGCCGCCATCACCGCGACCATCGCGCCCGTGATCAGGGCGAAGACGCCCGGCACGCCGAAATGGCGCAGCGCGAACGCGATCATGAAGCCCGAGAACATCGCGGACAGCCGCGACATCGAATAGACGAAACCGACCGCCGTGGCGCGCATGCGCGTGGGAAACAGTTCGACCTGGTAGGCGTGATAGCCGACCGAGAGCAGCGTGCCGCCGAGCGTGATGAGCACGCCGAGCACCATCAGCATGACGGGCGAAGTCTGCGTGGCGAACAGCGAACCGAAGACGGCGATGGCGAGCGCGGAGAGCACGATGAGCGTCTTGCGTTCGATGCGGTCGGCGATGGCCATGCCGATCAGCGGGCCGAATGGATTCGACGCCGCGATCACGAACGCGTAGAGCAGGCTGTGCGTGATCGTCACGCCCTTGGAGACGAGCAGCGTCGGCACCCACGAGGCGAAGCCGTAGAAGCCGATCGCCTGAAACAGATTGAAGACGAGCAACGTGATCGTGCGGCGGCGATACGGCGGCTGCCAGATCTCGCTGAAGCGCGCCTTGCGCAGCGGCGCGGCGCTCGCGCTTTCCGTCGCAAGCGACGGCGCGGGCAGCAGGCGGCCCGTCTGCGCCTCGATCTTCGCTTCGAGTTTCGCGAGCACGCGCGCCGCTTCTTCGTGGCGTCCGCGTTGCGCGAGCCAGCGCGCGCTTTCGGGCACGTTGCGGCGGATCGCCCAGGCGATCAGCGCGCCGGCCGCGCCGAACATCACGACCCAGCGCCAGCCGTCGAAACCGAGCGGCGCGCGCGGCACGAACCACCACGCGAGCAGCGCGACCGTCGGCACCGCCGTGTACTGCACGAGATGCACGAAGGCGAACGCGCGTCCGCGCATGTGCTTGGGCACCAGCTCGCTCACGTAGGTGTCGATGGTGACCAGTTCGATACCCACGCCGATCCCCGCGATCAGCCGCCACAGGTTGATCGCGGGCGCGGACGTCTGCAGCGCCATCACGCAGGTGGCCGCCGAATACCAGAGCAGCGACGCCGTGAACATCGTGCGGCGGCCATAGCGGTCGGCGAGTCCGGTGAAACAGAACGTGCCGATGAACAGCCCGGCGAACGAGGCCGCCACGAACGCGCCCAGCCCCGAGAAGCCGAAGAACGAAGCGGTCGTGGTCGAGTAAAGGCCGCTCTTGACGAGCCCCGGACCGACGTAGGCTGTGAAGAACAGGTCGTAGAACTCGAACCATCCGCCTGTCGCGATCAGCAGGACGAGCGTCCAGACCGCGCGCGCGGCCGGCAGGCGGTCGATGCGCGCGTTGATCTGCGCCGCGCTCGCGGGCGGGACGGATTCCCGGAGCGACTCGTGCGTCGCGCCGACCGGCAAACTGGACATGGCGGGCTCCTCCTGAGCTCGGGACACGGACATCGGGCTGTCTCGTTCTTGACGTTCTATCTGATAGAACGACGTTCTAAAAATGGATGAGCCGCATGATACCCCGCGTCCGGACCTCGACTGACCAGGGCTTTTACTGAGCGAACGCAAACGGGAAACCGGCGCGCAGGGCGAGGGCGGCGCATTGGGGGGACGAAGAAACGTTGCGCTGGTAAGCTCGTCGATACGAGACGCGAGGCACGCAAGGCACGAAGAGGCTTGCGACATCGCCTGCAACGGCCCAGCGTTTCGCCGACCCAGGACGTCAGTCGCTGCGCGCGCAACGACTTGCACCGGCGGTCGAATCCGGCGAACTTTCAGTCAGGAGACGATGTGAACAAGAGAGTCTTCCCTGGAGTCATCGCGCGAGCGGCGCCTGCTTCGCTCGCGTTGTCGATCTCGATTGCACTCGCCGGCGGCCTCGCGCTCGCCGGCTGCGCCCATCAGGACAACGGCGGCGAACACGTGCCGGCGCAATCGAACGTCCCTTCACCGCTCGTCGATCTGGGCACGAGCGAGACCGGCGGCAGCGACACGCCCGCCATCGACGAACAGGCCACCGACGCGCTCGACGCCATGGGCGCGTATCTGCGCACGCTGCGCACCTTCCAGGTGGACGCCGACACGGTCACCGACGTCGTGCTCGACAACGGCCAGAACGCCGCGCTGCTGCGCCATACGGTGCTCAAGGTGAAGCGGCCCGACCGCATGCGCGCCGACATCACCGGTAACGGCAACGTGCGCGGCATGGTCTACGACGGCCATCGCTTCACGATCTTCAACGAGAAAAAAGGCTACTACGCGCGCCGCGACGCGCCGCCGACGCTCGACGAACTCGTGCGCGATCTGGCCGTGACGTGGCATGTCGAAACGCCGCTCGCCGACCTGTTCTACTGGGGCGCCGACAAAACCGACGATCTCGCGATCAGCTCGGCGCAGTCGCTCGGCACGGAGAAAGTCGATACGCGCATCTGCACGCATTACGCCTACCGGCAGCCGGGCGCCGATTGGGAGCTGTGGATCGAAGCAGGGCGGCGGCAACTGCCGTGCAAGATGATCATCACCGACACCACGCAGCCGTCGCGGCCCCGGCACGAGGTCACTTATCACTGGAAGCTGAATCCGGTTTTCGCGGCGTCGACCTTTGTGTTCCGTCCGCGTCCGGGCGCGCGGCAGATCGAGATGCAGCCCGCGGACCGCCCGCCTTATCAGGAGGCGGAATGATGAACAGACATACGCAACGGGCCATTGCGGCGGGTCTCGCCGTGTCGATGGCGCTGGCCGCGCCGGCGGCGTTCGCGTTCCGCGGAATGGCGCGGACCAGCATTCACCCGATGGGCGGCGGCAATTTTGGCGGCGGCGGGCAGTTTCATGGACGGCCGGGATTCAACGGCGGCGGCGTGCAGCACAACGGCGGTCAGCCGGGTCCGCATCCTAATCCGGGGCCTGGACCGGGGCCCGGTCCACAACCGCATCCGCCGGGGCCGGGTCCCGGGCCGCAGCCTCATCCGCCCGGACCTGGACCTGGACCTGGACCGCATCCGCCCGGGCCGCCACCTCCGCCACCGCCTCCGCCGCCTCCCTATTGGGGCGGTGGCTGGTACGTCGATCCGGTGGCTGCCGCCGTTACCGTGGGCGTGACGGCCGCCGTGGTCGGCTCGATGGTCGCCACGCTGCCGCCGTCGTGCTCCGCCGTCGTGATCGGCGGCACGACTTACGAGCAGTGCGGCGCGACGTGGTATCAGCCGCAATACATCGGCGCGCAGGTGCAGTACGTGGTGGTTTCTCCGCCGCGCTGACGCGCTCCCGATGCGCCCGACAACGGCCGCGCCGCATCTGGCGCGGCCGTTTGTTTTTCACGCGCCGAATCGCTCATAGTGCTTTGATTTAACGGAAATTTTCGACGAAAAGCAGGGCGCCAAGACCGCCGCCAGGTAAAGCCGTGTAATGGCCCCCTCATCGCAAAATGCTTCGACTCACAGGGCCTTAAGCAAGCCTTAAGCAACGGCAATCGAGACTATCGGCCACGTATGAAAAGTGTGCCGATGCGATGAGAGCGATCTATGCCGACCTGAAGCGAGCCCGTATGCGTCCGACCTCGAGTCGCGTCGCGGTGCTTCGGCTGTTCCACGAATTTCCGAATGAGCACATGACCGCCGATCAGGTTTTCCGGCGCGTGCCGCCGGATACGGAGCAATGCAGCCTGGCGAGCGTGTATCGGGCGCTGTCGCAGTTGCTCGAAGCGGGCCTGATCACGAACGCGTGGATCGGCGAGCAGCGCGTCGTCTACGAACTCAATCGCGGCACGCGTCATTCGCATCTGGTCTGCAACGACTGCGGCGAGGTCTCGGATATCGACGATACCGAGCTGGAGTCGCAGCACGAGACGATCGCGGGCGCGCGCGGTTTCCGCTACACGAGCGCGAGTCTGGTGATCTTTGGACGCTGCGCGCACTGTGAGGCGTCGCTGGAATCGAGCGTGCGTCGCTCGAGCGCGATGCACGGCTTGATCCGTCGGCCGTAACGCGTCAAACGATGTGAGAAGGCCGCCCGAGGCGAAAATCGGGCGGCTGGGTAAGGTTGGACGCGGATGGAAGACGTGCGGGAGAGGTTTGAACTACGTCTCTCACGGCAAATTTGTGATTTTACATAACATAAATTATCGACATTTTTCGCGACGTGACCAGACGTGTCGAGCGCCCATTCCTCAGCCTCAATCCTTCGCGTAATGAAACTCCGGCATCGCCTTGAGCGCGGTCTTGTCGGTTTGCAGCACGATCTGCTTGGCGCTGATCTGCAGATCGTTGAACGGCACGGCCACGAGATGTTCGCCCATGCCTAGAAAGCCGCCGACGGACAAAATCGCAAATGCGCCGTCGTTCGGCGATTCGAGCACGATGTCGTCGATCGAGCCGATCTTGCTGCCGTTGTTGTCGTAGACATTCGAGCCGACGAGTTTGGATGCACGAAAGCCCGTGCCGGACTGGACCGTCGCCATGCGCTGGACGGCGATCGATTGCGGCGCGCCCTGGGCATGCACGAGCGTCGCGCTGCCCAGCGCACCGGTGAAAACAGCCGCGTTGGCGATCGCCGCGGCAAGCGAGATGGCGCGTCGGTTCATGGTTTCCTCCTTCTATTGATTGTCGTTAGCGCGGCGCGTGGCGCCGCCTGGCGAGAGCGAGGAACAAAACGCAACTGCCGTGCCCGTGAGATGGGCAAGCAGCACGCGACAAACCGCACGCTATTGAGCGCTAAGCCTGCGACACCCAACGCTCGATCACCGGCCCACTTGTGCCATAAACCGGATCGCTGGCCGGAAACGGCAGCGCCGCCATCGCGCGCAATTCGTCGGACGTGAGCGCGTCGCGTCGGATGTCCCACTGCTGACCGGCGGGATAGCCACCCGCCACCTGAAACGCATCCGTGCGCGACAAAAGACAGTGGCCCGTGCCCGCCGGCAACAGCAGCACGTCGCCGGCCGCGAGGCGCACCGTTCGTCCGCCCGGCCCGCCGAGAATCACTTCCGCCGCGCCCGCGAACACGCCCAGCACCTCGTGCGCCGTCGAATGAAAATGGTGAAAGTCGAACACGCCGTTGCGCCATTGCACGGGCCACGCGTGATGCGCGAAACGCGTTTCGATCTGCTCGACGAGTTTCGGCGCGTCGGCGTCGAACGCGTGTCGGTAGACGATCACCGGCAGTCGGCTGTTATTCGGCACCCAGCCATTCGGCTGCAGGATGAACGCGTCGATGTCGTGCGCCGAGGCGCTCACTTCGCCGCGATGTTCATCGTGCCGATGATGCTGCGCGCGCATGCGCGCCAAACCGCGTGTCAATGGCATGATCACTGGTCCTGTCATGGGTTCTTTCACTCGCCGACAGCCGCCGACGCCCCGCTCGCCGGATGTTTCGACATCGTGTGCGCATGCCGTTGCGGCGCACGATTCGCCGTGCGCGTCGCGCGTGCGCCGCTCGCTGCCACGCCCGGCTCGACGCCCTGCATCGGCGCCGGATACACGCCGTTGACGCCGCTCGCGGGCATCCCCGAGCTGCGTGTGCCGTTCGCGCCATTCGAATTTGAATCGCCCTGCGCGTGCGCCTGCATGCCGCTCAGCATCGACGTCGCGACGATCGCAGCGCATGCCAATCGGGGCAAGGCGCGTGCAATGAGCATGGTGCGGATCTTCATCGGATCGACCTCCTGGTGCGGGTTGCTGCCTCGCATGTCGAGTTCGCAACCCGCGTTCCAGCAGTGCTTTTTGCTTGCGACCGGGCGAGAACCGGACAACCCGGCACGACGCTTGCGTCATCCTTTTATCTCGCGCTTCGCCGGCGTGCACTTCTTTCCACGCCTGCGCTCGACGAATACCCGGAGCCGCCTATGCCGCACGCCTTCCCTGCTCATCCGTATCACGCGCCGTATCACGCGCATCTGCCGACCGAAGAGCCCGGACAGCCCGAAACGCCTCAGCGCAAGCCGCCGCCCGTTCCGGACAGCGACGTGCCGCCGCCTCCGCCGCTCGGCGATCCGCCTTCCGACGCGCCGCCCGAACGCGCAATGGACTAACGCTACGACGATCGCGGACTACGACAACCGCTGCGGCGCGCGCGCACCGTGCGCCGCGTTGCGCACGCTCACGAGTTCGCTGCGCGAGCGCGTGAGCAGATGCAGGATTTCATCGGGATCGGCGGGCTTCGTGATGTGCCAGTCGAAGCCCGCGTCGAGCGTGCGCTTGCGATCCTCGTCCTGCCCCCAGCCGGTGAGCGCCACCACCACCGTGTCCTGCGTATCGGGCAAACTGCGCAGCGCGCGCGCCACTTCGTAACCGCTCAGGCCCGGCATGCCGAGATCGAGCAGCACGGCTTCCGGATGAAACACGAGCGCGAGTTCGAGCGCCGCCGCGCCGGCGTGCGCCACGCGCACCTCGTGGCCCGACAGCGAGAGCAGCAGCGCGAGACTCTCGGCCGCGTCCTTGTTGTCGTCGACGACGAGCACGCGCCGCGCCGCCCTCGCCGGCTGATGCGCGTCGTCCACGACGGCGCGCGAGCGCAGCGTGGGCACCACGATCGGCAGCACGATACGGAATTCGCTGCCGCGCCCCGGCCCGTCGGAGCGCGCGTGTATCGAGCCGCCGTGCAGCCGCACGAGTCCTTTTGAAAGCGCGAGGCCAATGCCGAGTCCGCCTTCGGCGCGCGGCGAACGCGCGTCGATCTGCGAGAACATGGCGAAGAGCCGTTCGTCGGCGTCCGGCGGCAGGCCGATGCCGTCGTCTTTCACGACGAGTTCGATCGTCGCGCCCTCCACCTGAATCGCGAGTTCGACGTGGCCGCCCGGATCGGTGTATTTGCCCGCGTTGTTGAGCAGATTCGAGATCACCTGCGCGAGCCGCAACGCGTCGGCGTCGATCAGCACGTCGGGCAGCGGCGCATGCACGGTGAGCGTGTGCTGTTTGCGTTCGAGCAGCGGCCGCGACGCCTCGACGGCGGTCTTGATCACGCCGCCGAGATTCACCACATCGCGGCGCAAATCGAGCTTGCCGCAAGTCACGCGCGCGAGATCGAGCAGATCGTCGAGCAAGCCCGACATATGCGAGACCTGTCGGCGAATCACATCGGTCGCCCACGCCAGTTGCTCCGGCGTCAGCGACTTCGAATCGAGAATCGCGGCGGCGCTGCGGATCGGCGCCAGCGGATTGCGCAGTTCGTGCGAGAGCGTGGCGAGAAACGCGTCCTTCTGCTGATCGGCCTCCTCCAGTTGCTGACGCACGCGCACCTGCGCCGAGATATCGCGGAAATAGCAGACGAGACCGAATTCGCCGTCCGCGAGCGGCGTGCGATGCACTTCCCATTCGTAGCACTCGACGCGCTCGCGGTCGAGGCGCGGCTCGCTGCGTTCGGGCGTGTGATACGGCGCGCCGGTCGCGAGCGTGTCGCGAAAGATCGCGACGATTTCGTCCGCATAGCGCGGGTGCCAGACGCGCCGCATCAGCGCGCCCACGTCCTGGCCGGTGAGGTCCGCGGCGTCGCCGAAAAACGCCTGCGCGCCCGGATTCGTTTCGCGGATGCGCAGTTCGCGATCGATCAGATAGACGCCGAGCGGCGCTTCGTTCATCAGCGTTTCGAATTGCGCGGTGCGCACGCGGATCGCTTCCTGATCGGCCTTGCGTCCGCTGATGTCGGAGAGCAGCACGGCGGCGCCATGCGCGGCCGGATAGATGCGCACTTCGTACCAGCGTGCGCGCCGCGCGCACCAGGTTTCGAACTGCTGCACCGCGCCCGCTTCGAGCGCCGCCCGCAGCGCTTCGTTGAAGCCGTTGCCGTTCGCCTCGGGGCACACATCGACGATGCGCTGGCCGAGCGCCTGCGGCGCGCTCACGCCGGTCATCTCCAGGAATTGCGGATTGGCGAGCGTGATGCGAGCGTCTTCGTCGAGCATGAAGAACTGGTCCTGAATGCTCGAGAGCGCGAGTTCGAGCAACTGCTCGTTGGCGTGGCGGATCTGCGTGCGTTCGAGCAGCGCGCCCACCCGCGCGGCCAGTTCGCGCGCCGAAAACGGCTTGACGAGATAGTCGTCGGCGCCCGCGTCGAGGCCTTCGATGCGCGCCTCCTCGCCCGCGCGCGCCGAAAGCAGGATCACGGGGACGTCGCGCAGCGCCGGGTCGCGCCGCACTTCGGCCAGCAGGCCGAAGCCGTCGAGGCGCGGCATCATTACGTCGGCGAGGATCAGGTCGGGACGCGTGCGGCGGGCGCGTTCGAGCGCTTCGGCGCCGTCGGCGGCGAGTTCGACCTGCCACGCGCTCGCGAGCAAGGTGCCGACGTAGGCGCGCATGTCGGCGTTATCGTCGACGAGCAGGATGCGCGAGCCGAACGTGAGCGCGAAACGCCGGTCGCGCAGACCCGCCGACCATGCGGGCGCGGCGGCAGCGTCGGCGCGTGCTGGATCGACGCCGTGTTGCGCGCCCTCGCCGTTCGTCTCGCCCGCGCCTGGCGCCAAGGTGCCGAGCCAGCCCGCCGCTTCGGCGGCGAACGCGGCGGCCAGTTGTGCGTCGCCATTGCGCAGGATGTCGATGCCGCGCGGCGCGTCCGGTCCCGGCTCGCGCACGCGTTCGGCCGGCAGATGCGCGCGGCCCAGCGGCACGCGCACGGTGAAGCGCGAACCGCGTCCCGCCTCGCTCGTCGCTTCGATCGTGCCGCCGTGCAGCTTCACGAGTTCCTGGACCAGCGCGAGGCCGATGCCGGAGCCTTCCTGCGTGCGCCCCTGCGTGCCCTCCACGCGATGAAAACGCTCGAACAGTCGCGGCATTTCGTGCGCCGGAATGCCCGTGCCGCTGTCTTCCACCGTGAGCGCCGCGCACTGGCCATCGCGCGCGAGACTCACGCCGATACGGCCCGTGAGCGTGAACTTGAACGCATTCGACAAGAGATTGAGGACGATCTTTTCCCACATCGGCCTGTCAACGTAGACCGATTCGTCGAGCTGACACTGCACGCGGTAGGCGAGTCCGCCGCGCTCGATCGCCGAGCGGAACGTGCTCGCGACGTGCTGCGTGTAGCGCGCGAGATCGGTGGCTTCGTAGCCGACGTCGCTGCGCCCGGCCTCGATGCGCGCGAAATCGAGCAGCGAATTGACGGTCCGCAGCAAGCGATGGCCGTTGCGGCGCGCGAGGCGCAACAGCGCGAGGCGCGCGGGATCGCGGTCGGCGGCGACGAGATCGTCGATCGGCGCGAGCATCAGCATGAGCGGCGTGCGCAGTTCGTGGCTGACGTTCGAGAAAAACGTGGTCTTGGCGCGGTCCAGCGCGGCCAGTTGCTCGACGCGCTCGCGTTCGGTTTCCACGGCGCGCGCGCCTTCGACGATGCTGCTCGCCTGCGATCCGACGAGGCCGATGAAGGCGCGGTAGTCGTCGTCGAAAAGCAGACGCGGACTCACGCCCGCGACGAGAAAACCGAGCGTGGCGTGGCGTGCGCCGTGATCGGTCGCCGCGCCCTGCCCGCCTGGCGCGCCTGGCGCTCGGCGCCGAAGCGGCGAGATCGCCGCGCGGCTCACCGGTTCGGGCCACGCCGATTCGGCGGGTAGCACGCCGTCGAGCGCCGTGGTCTGGAACAGCACGTCGTCGTGCGGCGCTCGCGACGCCTCGGCGAGCGCGGCGGCGAGACTGCCTGGCGCGGCATCGTCGAGATTCAGCCGGATGGGCAATGGCGACGCGCCGACGTGATTGGTGGCCGCGAGGCGCGCGCTGACGCCGTCCGCATCGAGCAGATAGAGCGCGACAAAAGGCAGATCGTGACGGTTGCCGTCGAGCGCGGCGAGCATCTCGGCGCAGGCCTCGGCCACCGACTGCGCGTTGCGCGCCGTCCCCGACAACTGAGCGACGGTGGCGAGCCGCCGCTCGGACAGCACGCGCCGCGTCTCCTCCGTGACCACGCAGAGCATGCCCTGAACGCTGCCGCTGTCGTCGTGAACGGGACCGTATGAAAACGTGTGATAGGTCTCTTCCTTGAAGCCATTGCGTTCGAGAAAGAGCAGCAGGCTTTCGTCCCACGTGGCTTCGCCGGTGGCGAGCACGTGCTCGATGCGCGAACCGGCCTCGGTCCAGACTTCGGCCCAGACTTCGCGCGCGGGCAAACCGATGAACTGCTGCTTCGCGCCGAGCGTCGGACGATAGGCATCGTTGCAGAGAAACGTGAGATCGGGCCCCCAGGCGAGCCACATCGCGTAGCGCGACGCGAGCATCAGCCGGACGACGCTCTGCAGGCTGTGCGGCCACGCCGCGCTGGCGCCCAGCGGCGTCGCGGACCAATCGTAGCGGTGCACGAGTTCGGCCATCGTGGCCATGGTGGCCAGCGTGCCGGCGGCCTGCTGTGCAATATTTGCCGCACTTGCCGGTACGAACTGCGCGTTCGGCTGGAGCGCCGGGCGCACGCCCTCTCTCACGGCCGCGCGGGCGGCCGGAATCGGAGCCTGGGCATCGTCGTTCCGTTCAGACGTCATGGACACTCCCGCGGAAGCGTGTAGGCGCGGTGTGGGCGCCGGTGTGGGCCCATCTCGGCGGCATGCTGGCTTCGTGCGCGCGCGTGCTGGACGTGCTGATCAGTGATGGCGTGGCGCGACGAACGGGCAGCGTTGCGCGGGAAGCGCTTCGCGAGCAATCCGTCAATGAGCAATTTGCGCGCCCGGTGCGCGATTCGTCGCGGCGAACGCCCCGCGCGACGGGCTGTGCGACGGCGGCCCTATTTGTCCGACGAATGCCGACGATCTTGCAAAACGCCCGCGAGCGCGCAGAACTGCGGTTGCGCATAGGCTCGCGCACGCCGACCCGCTACAATCCCGGCTTGCGCGCGGGCGCCGTGGATGAGACACGCGGCATGGACGACCCGCCGCGAAGCCTTTCTTATTCGATTATCCGCATTGCGCCATGGCCCGCATCGAGCTCCACTTCCCCGAAGACCAATACTTTTATTCGACGCATCTCACCGTACGCGTCACCGACATCAACTCGGCGAACCACCTCGCCAACGACTCGATGATCTCGATGATTTCGGAAGCGCGGGCGCGTTTCCTGTTCGACGCCGGCATCGAAGACATGAAGGACGCGCACACGAGCATCATCGTCACCGACCTCGCGACGACCTATCGCGCCGAAGCCTACGCGCGCGACCAGCTCTGCTTCGAAGTCGGCATCATGGACTTCAACAAGTACGGCGGCGACATCATCTTCCGCATCACCCGTCCCACGGACGGCGCACTGATCGCCATGGCGAAGTCGGGCTTCGTGTTCTTCGACTACGAGGCCAAGAAGGTCGTGCCGATGCCGCCCGCCTTCCGCGCGAAATTTCCCGGCGTCAACTCGCTGGTCTGAACGCCGATCTGAGCGCCCGCGCTCAACGCGGCTGGAACGCGATCAGCGCCATGCCCGCAAGCGTGAAGGCGATGCCGGCCCAGTCCCACGGGCTCGGCCGGATCGCTTCCACGCCCCACAGCCACAGAATCGCCACGCACACGTAGACGCCGCCATAGGCCGCATACGTGCGCCCCGCCGCGCTCGGATGCAGCGTGAGCAGCCACGCGAACAGCGCGAGCGACGCCGCGGCCGGCACGAGCCACCAGGCGCTCGCGCCTTCGCGCAGCCAGCGATACGGCAGATAGCAGCCGACGATTTCGGCCAGAGCGGTAACGACGAAAAGCAGAAACGTCTTCATGAGCGGCGTTGAGGGCGCAAAAGGCGCTCATGGTAGCGCAGCGGGCGCAAGACTGGCGGCATGATCCGCGACGACTGAATCAAGCGACTCTTGTTCGATTCGCAAGACTCCATTCCGGCATTGCATATCCATCAACGGATTTTCCCGTTGTTGCGGATTTAAATCGACCCTCGCATCACCAATCATTTAATCGATTTCAATTATTCGAATAATGGCCGAAAATCGCGGCAAAGCGCTGCATTCAACGCTAATTCGCATCCATGCCGATCGCATTGAATCGCAAATAAAAAGCAATTATTTCGCAAGCCGGATTTGAATTTAATGACGAATGGCGAATAATGAAATTTCGCAGTGGTCGTTTTAATAATCAATTATCGATCGCCGAGGAAAACTATCATGCTGATCATGCGAAATGCCATTTACGCCCGTTGCCTCGCTGCCGCTTTGGCGGCCGCTGCCGCCCTGCTGCCCGCTCGCGTGGCGATGGCGCAGGACACGGCCGCCCTGCCGCGCGTCGCCGTGCTCGCGACCGGCGGCACCATCGCGGGCCAGGCCGACACGCGCGCCGCGAACGCCTATAACGCGGGTGCGGTCGGCGCGCAGCAACTCGTGCAGGCGGTGCCCGGCATCGACAAGCTCGCGCGGCTGAGCACCGAGCAGGTCGCGTCCATCGGTTCGCAGGATATGAACGACAAGGTCTGGTTCGCGCTCGCGCGGCGCATCAAGGCGCTGTTCGACCACAACGAAGCCGACGCCGTGGTCATCACGCACGGCACCGACACGCTGGAGGAAACCGCGTTCTTCCTCGACAACGTGCTGCATACCGACAAACCGGTCGTGCTGGTGGGCTCGATGCGGCCGTCCACGGCCACGAGCGCCGACGGCCCGAGCAATCTCTACGAAGCGGTGGAAGTGGCGGCCAGTCCGTCCGCGCGCGGACGCGGCGTGATGGTCGTGCTCAACGACACCATCCAGTCGGCGCGCGGCACGGCCAAGACGAACACCACGAGCGTGCAGACGTTCGTCTCGCCGAACAGCGGCCCGATCGGCTACGTCGATCCGGCGAGCGTGCGCTTTCTCACGCCCGCATTCCAGCCCGACGCGCACAAATACACCCTGCCCTCCGGCGATCAACTGCCGCGCGTCGAGATCGTCTACTCGCACGCGAACATGGATGGCGTGCCGGTCGAGAACGCCATC
Organism: Paraburkholderia sp. Ac-20347; assembly: GCF_017104805.1. Lineage (NCBI taxonomy): Bacteria > Pseudomonadati > Pseudomonadota > Betaproteobacteria > Burkholderiales > Burkholderiaceae > Paraburkholderia > Paraburkholderia sp. Ac-20347. The sequence goes on from NZ_JAAGPN010000066.1 coordinate 33,642, forward strand.
GCGAGCGGCGCGAAAGGCATCGTGCTCGCGGGCGTCGGCGACGGCAACACGTCGCAGAGCGCACTCGAAGCGCTGCAACGCGCCGCGAAACAGGGCATCGTGGTGGTGCGCTCGACGCGTGTGGGATCGGGCTTCGTGAACCGCAACGTCGAGGTCAACGACGACACCAGCGGCTTCGCCGTTTCGCTCGATCTGAACCCGCAGAAAGCGCGCATACTCACGCAACTGCTGATCGCGAACGGCGTCACCGCGCCCGCGCAGGTGCAGAAGGCGTTTGCCGCGACTTACTGAGCGCGCTCAGTAAGTCGACGCATCAAGGGCGCTCGCCGCGCGCAAGACGCGTCTCGATCTCCGTGACCACGGGCAGCAGATCGGCGACGCTGTCGATCACGTAGTGCGCGCCCGCCGCGCGCAGACGCTCGATCGCCGCCGCGCGGCGCAGCGCGAATTCGTCGGGCGCGAGCGCGTGCACTTCGTCCTCGCTCAGGCCGAACGCGTTGCCGCTCACCGCCACGCCCACGGCCCAGGTGCCGCCGTTGAGACCTTCTTCGATGCCGACTTCGGTGTCGTCGACCTTGATCGCATCGCGCGCGCGCCACACGCCCAGTTGCGGCAGCGTGCGATAGATCATGTACGGCGACGGACGGCCCTCGGGCGTGTCGCCGGTGCAGACGATGCTGTCGGCTTCGAAGCCCTGCTTCGCCGCGCCCGGCACGATCTGGTCGATGATTTCGCGCGTGTAGCCCGTGGTGGAACCGATGCGCACGCCATCGGCGCGCAACTGCTTCGTCACGGCGGCCACGCCCGGAATCACGTCGCTGTATTGCGCAGCGACGGCCACGTTGCGCGGCACGAACACATCGTAGACCGCGTCGATATCGGCGTCGCCCGGCACGTGACCGTAGCGTTCCTTCCACGCCTGCGCGACGCGCGGCAGCGCCATCAGCGCCGCGATATGCGGACGCTTGGCCATGCCCATCGGGCCACGCGCTTCGTCGATCGAAATCGGCACGCCGAATTCCTCGAAGGTTTCGACGAACGCACCCATGGGCGCACGCGAACCGTAGTCGACCACCGTGCCTGCCCAGTCGAAAATCACTGCCTTGACGTGTTGCATAGTCGTGAATCCTGAAGATGCGCAGATCGCTGCGCGGCAAGAAAGAGTGCTTGAAACAAGGACTTCGGCGTTCAGGCCGCAAGCGCCTCGCGGGCATCGAGCGAAGCGTGCGCGGGTGCGCCATCGGGCACGCCGAGCGTGCGCAGCGCCTGACCACACGCGTCGACCACGCGGCGCATCACGTGCTCGTCGAGCGCGCCGATACAGCCGATGCGGAAACTCTCCACGTTCGTCAGCTTGCCCGGATAGATGATGAAACCCTGCGCCTTCATCAGCTCGTAGAAACGCTCGAAACTGAACGACTCATGCGCGGGCGAAAAGAACGTGACGATGATCGGCGAGCGCCACGCTTCGGTCAGCAGCGGCTCGAAACCGAGCGCGCGCATGCCGTCGACCATCACGTCGCGGTTGCGCGTGTAGCGCGCGAGGCGTCCGGGCTGGCCGCCTTCGATTTCGAACAGGCGCAACGCTTCGAGAAACGCGGCGACCGCATGCGTGGGCGGCGTGAAGCGCCATTGGCCCGTGCGGTTCATCACGTCCCACTGGTCGTGCAGATCGAGCGCGAGCGAATGGCTGTTGCCCTTCGCGGCTTGCAGCGCGCTTTTCTTCGCGATCACGAAGCCGAAACCCGGCACGCCCTCGATGCACTTGTTCGCCGACGACACGAACGCTTCGCACGGCAACGTGCGCACGTCGAGCGGCACCGCGCCGAACGCGCTCATCGAATCGATCAGCAGACGGCGGCCGTGGCGCGCGGTGACTTCCGCGATTTCCTCGATCGGATTGAGGATGCCCGAGCTGGTTTCGCAATGGACGACCACGACGTGCGTGATGTCGTCGTGCGCGGCGAGCAGGCGATCGACGTCGGCGGCGCGCGGCGGCAGGTAATCGCCCGTGTCGTGCACCGTGTGGCTGCGGCCCAGATAGCGCAGCGTGGTCGCGATGCGCTTGCCGTACGCGCCGTTGGCGAGCACCAGCGCGTGGCCGTTGCGCGGCACGAAGCTGCCCAGCATCGCTTCCACGCAGTAGCTGCCGCTGCCTTGCAGGGGCACGCAGTCGTAGTCGCCGTTTTCATCGCCGGCGACGGCCAGCAGCGCGGCGCGCAGACGCGCCGTCATCGCGCGAAAATCGGCGTCCCACGAGCCCCAGTCGCGCTGCATCGCGGCTTTGGTCGAGGCGGCTGTGGTCAGCGGGCCGGGCGTCAGCAGGTACGGATCGGCGGGGGTGTTCAAGGCGGTGCTCCAGTCAATCGTCAGCTTGGATGCCGCTACGGTACGCGAATGAAACCCATCGGTAAAATCGATATAATCGATGGCAGTATCAGCCGAACTTATGGATACTCGATGACCGTTTTAAGGCGGTTCGATGAATTTTCGATGATGTGCGCGAAGGAGAATCAGCCATGCAGTACGCGCAGTTGCGGGCCTTTCATGCGGTCGCCGAGCACGGCGGTTTTTCGCGCGCCGCGCAGGCGCTCTCGCTCACGCAGCCGGCGGTGTCCGACCACGTGAAGCGGCTGGAGCAGGATTTCGGCGTGAAGCTGTTCGAGCGCGCGCCGCGCGGCGTCGAGCTGACCGATCTCGGGCGGCGGCTCTACGCGGTCACGCGGCAGATGGTCGGCGGCGAGCGCGCCGCGCGGCGGCTGCTCGAATCGGCGGGCGCGCTGGAATCGGGCGAACTGGCGCTGGTCGCCGACGCGCCCGATCTCGCGATCAAGCTCGTCGGCGCGTTCCGGCGCCGTTATCCGGGCGTGGTGGTGAAGCTCGCCATCGCGAACGCCACGGAATGCATGCGCCGCGTGCTGGCGAGTGAAGTGGACGCGGCGATCACGGCGGCGCATCAGGTGCATAGCCGGCTGGAAACGCGCGTGCTGCGCGAGGAGCCGCTGGTGGCGGTCGTGCCTGCGGACAGTGCGGCGGCGAAGAAGCGCCGCATGACCTACGAGGATCTGATCCGCGAGCCGATGATCTTTCGCGAGGCGCATTCGGTCACGCAGCAGCTGCTCGAAGCGGAACTGGTGCGCAAGGGATTGCAGGTGCATCCCGTGCTGTATGTGGACGGCCGCGAGGCGTTGCAGACCGCTATCGCGCAGGGACTGGGCGCGGGCGTCATTGCGGGCGCGGAGTTCGGCGAGTCGCGGCGCATCCGCGCGATCGCGCTGGTCGACTGTCAGGTGCGGATGGTCGAGTCGCTGACGCGGCTCGCGGATTCGTCGTCGAATCTGCTCGATGCGCTGTTCGACACGCCGCTCGATTGAGCGGCGCGGGATGAGTGCGGTGTGGGTGTTCGGTTGGCGCTACGCCACCACGATATCGGCGCCGACTTCGTGCAGCAGGTCGCGCAAGGTTTCCGCCTGATCCATGCGCGCGCCGTGCCGTAAATGGATGCGCAGCGCGCGGCCCTCGATGCCGTCGATCGGACGCACGAGCCGCAGCTCCAGTGCGAGACCGAGACCGTCGGGCGCATCGGCCTCGACGGGTTCGACGACGCGGGGCGAGAAACAGGCAGATTCGGACATGGCGTGGACCTCGTCGGTGAAAGGCACGGCTCATCGTAACCATGCGATTGCGCCGCGCCAAACGAGAAATCCGCGTATGCAAATGAGCGCGCGGCGGGAGACGTTTGCTGCGCGCGCGCTTTGCGCCGTGGATCGCGGCGCGGGTGAAATCACGCCGTCGTCGGGCTAACGCAGGTGCTCGACGCCGCGACCGGCGCGTATGACAAACAAGTGGCACACTGAACGGATTGTTCCGCCCAGTGTGTGGACGGGATCGGCCAGTGCGCCGATCGACAGGAACAGTTTATGGAACGCCCTTTCACCGATCGCCGCGAAGCGGGCCGCCTGCTCGCGGCGCAACTCGCGTCTTATGCCGGACGCCGCGACGTCGTCGCGCTGGCGCTGCCGCGCGGCGGCGTGCCGGTCGCCTTCGAGGTCGCGCAGGCGCTGGGCGTGCCGCTCGACGTGCTGCCCGTGAGCAAGCTCGGCACGCCGTGGCAACCTGAACTCGCGATGGGCGCGCTCTCCTCGAACGGCGCGCAATACGTGAACGACGCGCTGATCCGCGAAGCCGGCGTGAGCGAGGCGCAATTGCAGAGCGCGCTGGCGCTCGCGCGTATCGAACTCGGGCGACGCGAGGCGCGTTATCGCGGCGAACGCGCGGCGATCCCGGTCGCGGGG
>NZ_JAAGPN010000067.1:0-37837 GCF_017104805.1 Paraburkholderia sp. Ac-20347
GCGGGCAAGGGCGAGGCGGGCGCGACGCTGCCGCCCGCCGACGTGCCCGCGCTCACGCACGAATGGGCGCTCGCGGTGCTCGACGGCCCGCACGGCGCGCCCGATTTCCTCACGCCCGACGACATCGCGATGCTGTACGAAGCGCGCTGGACCGTGCACTACAACTCCAGCCGTACGGGCGTGCGCCTGATCGGTCCGAAGCCGCAATGGGCGCGAACGGACGGCGGCGAAGCGGGCCTGCATCCGTCGAATATTCACGACAACGCCTATGCGATCGGCGCGGTCGATTTCACGGGCGACATGCCGGTGATTCTCGGTCCCGATGGCCCGAGTCTCGGCGGCTTCGTATGTCCCGTGACGGTGATCGGCGACGAGTTGTGGAAGCTCGGCCAGTTGCGTCCCGGCGATACGGTGCGCTTCGTGCCCGCGAAGGAGAACGCGACGCACGAGTGTGTGCTTCATCGCAGCGAAAGCACCGGCGAAAGCGGAGTCGATGTCGTCTATCGCCGCTCGGGCGATCGCAATCTGCTGATCGAATACGGGCCGCCCGTGCTCGACCTCAAGCTGCGTTTTCGCGTGCACGCGCTGATGAACTGGCTCGCTGAGCATCGCCTGCCCGGCATCGTCGATCTCACGCCGGGGATTCGTTCGCTCCAGGTCCATATCGATCCGGACACGCTTTCGCTCGACGCACTGCTCGACCATCTCAAGCATGCGGAAACGCAGTTGCCCGCCGTCGATGCGATGCGCGTGCCGAACCGCATCGTGCATCTGCCGCTGTCGTGGGACGATCCGTCGACGCGCGTGGCGATCGAGCGCTATATGCAGAGCGTGCGGCCCGATGCGCCGTGGTGCCCGAGCAATATCGAGTTCATTCGTCGCATCAACGGGCTGAACAGCATCGACGACGTGAAGCGCATTTTGTTCGACGCGCGTTATCTCGTGCTCGGTCTCGGCGACGTCTATCTCGGCGCGCCGGTCGCGACGCCCGTGGATCCGCGTCATCGGCTCGTCACCACGAAGTACAACCCGGCGCGCACGTGGACGCCCGAAAACGCGGTCGGCATCGGCGGCGCGTATCTCTGCGTGTACGGCATGGAAGGCCCCGGCGGTTATCAGTTCGTCGGTCGCACGGTGCAGATGTGGAATCGCTATCGCACCACGAAGGAATTCGAGGCGGGCAAACCGTGGCTGCTGCGTTTCTTCGACGAGATCCGCTTCTACGAAGTGAGCGAGAGCGAACTCGCGCAGTGGCGCAGCGAATTCATCGCGGGGCGGCGCAGTCTGCACATCGAGGAATCGGTGTTCGACCTCGGCGAATACGAGCGTTTTCTGCGCGATGAAGCCGCGTCGATTGCCGCGTTCAAAGCCACGCAACAAGCGGCGTTCGAAGCGGAACGCGAGCGCTGGCGCGAGGCGGGCCAGGCCGAATATGTGGGCGAACCGGGCGCGGAAGGCGGCGCGAATGCGCAGTCGCAAACCGAACTCGACGACGATTGCCGCGCGATCGGCGCCGACGTATCGGGCAGCGTGTGGAAGCTGCTGGTCGCGCAAGGCGACACCGTGGAGGAAGGCCAGGACGTGGCGATCCTCGAATCGATGAAGATGGAAGTGACGGTCGCCGCGCCCGCGAGCGGCATGATCGAAGCGCTCGCCTGCCAGGAAGGCGACGCCGTGACCGCGGGCCAGCGCTTGATGGCGATCCGCGTGAACGCAACGACAACCGACAGCACGACGACGAGCCCGAGCGGCGAGGAGGCCGCATGCCAATGAATCTGCTTTCCACGACACCGGGCGCCGCCGGTCAGCCGATGACGATCGCTGCGTTGCGCGCGCGTTATCTCGACGGCAGCCTCACGCCTGGGCAACTCGTCGAGCGCATCGCGGCGCAGACGGCGGGCGACGATCCGCATCGCATCTGGATTCGCGCGCTCACGCGCGACGAGATGATGCGTTACGCCGATGCGCTCGCGAGCCAGGCCCCGGCCACGCTGCCGCTCTACGGCATTCCGTTCGCGATCAAGGACAACATCGATCTCGCGGGCGTGCCGACCACGGCGGGCTGTCCCGATTACGCCTATGTGCCGGAGAAAAGCGCGCCCGTGGTCGAGCGTTTGATCGCGGCGGGCGCGATTCCGATCGGCAAGACCAATCTCGATCAGTTCGCCACGGGCTTGTCGGGACAGCGCTCGCCGTATGGCGCGTGCCGCAACGCGCTCGATCCCGAGTATGCGTCTGGCGGATCGAGTTCGGGCTCGGCGGTCTCGGTGGCGATGGGGCTGGCCGCGTTCTCGCTGGGCACCGACACGGCCGGTTCGGGCCGCGTGCCGGCGGCGTTTCATGGTCTCGTCGGCCTCAAGCCGACCAAGGGCGTGCTGAGCACGCTGGGCGTGGTGCCCGCGTGCCGATCGCTCGATTGCGTGTCGATCTTCGCGCATACCGCCGACGACGCGCAGCGCGTGTTCGATAGCGCGCACGGCATGGCGCAGGACGATCCTTATGCGCGTGCATGGCACGGCGATCCGGGCACGCGCGCGTCGTTGCAGGGCTTGCGTCTTGGCGTGCCGCGCGCGTCGCAACGCGAATTCTATGGCGATGCGTCGTACGCGCAGGCCTTCGACGTCGCGCTCGACGCGCTGCGTGCAGCGGGCGCGCAACTCGTCGAGATCGACTTCGAGCCGTTTCTCGCCACGGCGCGGCTGCTTTACGAAGGGCCGTTCGTCGCCGAGCGCCTTGCTGCAATTCGTCCGTTTTACGAAGCGCATCCCGAGTCGCTGCATCCGGTCACGCGCACGATCATCGGCGGCGCGGCACGCTGGAGTGCCGCCGATGCGTTCGCCGCGCAAGACACCCTCGCCGCGCTGCGGATGCAGGCCGAACGCGTGTGGCCCGAGATCGACGCCATCGTCACGCCGACTTCGCCGACCACGTCCACGGTCGCGGAACTCGAAGCCGATCCGATTGGCGTGAATGCGCGCTTCGGCTATTACACGAACTTCGTGAATCTGCTCGATCTCTCCGCGCTGGCGGTGCCGGCGGGGCGCTGCGAAAGCGGCGCGCACGCGGGCAAACCGTTCGGCATCACCTTCGTCGGACGCGCGCACGAAGACGTGAAGCTGCTCGATATCGCGCGTGCGTGGCTGGGCGAAGCGGCGTCGAATGCTGCGGTGACTTCTGAGGTGACTTCGGCCGCGCCCGCAACGGTGCGCGTGGCGGTCGTCGGTGCGCATCTGAGCGGCGAACCGCTGAACGCACAGTTGACGTCGCGCGCCGCGAAGCTCGTTTCCTCGACCACGACATCGAAAAACTATCGCCTCTATGCGCTGCCGAAAGCCGCGTCGCAAGGCATCGAAAAGCCGGGCCTCGTGCGTGTGGCGCAAGACGGCCATGCGATCGAAGTCGAAGTCTGGGAGATGCCCGTCGAGCACTACGGTTCGTTCGTCGCGCTGATTCCGTCGCCGCTCGGCATCGGCACGCTCGAACTCGCGGATGGAGCCTTCGTACAGGGCTTTTTGTGCGAAAGCCTCGCGCTCGACGGCGCCGAGGATATCAGCGCGCATGGCGGCTGGCGCGCGTATCGACGCAGCGCGGCGCAGCTGGCCTGAACCCGCTTCGTTTCCATCGACAACGACATCATCAACCGAACCCACGCTGCACTTTTACACCTGGAGAACCGCAATGAAGACCAAGCACTTCACGTTCGCACGCATCGCGTCGGGGCTCGCGCTCGCGGCGGGCCTTTTCGCCGCCGGCGCGCAAGCCGCGAACGCCGCGCCGCTGCGCATCGGCTATAGCGACTGGCCGGGCTGGGTCGCCTGGCAGGTCGCGATCGACAAGGGCTGGCTCAAGGAAGCGGGCCTCGACGTCAAGTTCGACTGGTTCGACTACGCCGCGTCGATGGACGCATTCGCGGCCAACAAGCTCGACGCTGTGCTCGTGACCAACGGCGACGCGCTCACGATGGGCGCGAACGGCGCGAAGAACGTGATGGCGCTCATCACCGATTATTCGAACGGCAACGACATGGTCATCGCCAAGCCGCCCGCGCGCAAGATTCAGGACCTCAAGGGCAAGAAGATCGGCGTGGAATTCGGCGTGGTCGATCACCTGCTGCTGCTCGACGCGCTGCAACGCGCGGGCATGAAGGAGAGCGACGTGACGCTCGTGAATGCGAAGACGACCGAGACGCCGCAGGTGCTCGCATCGTCGGACGTGGCGGCGATCGCGGCCTGGCAGCCGAACGCGGGCGAAGCGCAACGCGCGGTGCCGGGCGCGCGCCCGGTGTTCACATCCGCCGACGAACCGGGCCTGATCTACGACGTGCTGGCCGTGAATCCGGTGAGCCTCGCGGCGCACAAGGCCGACTACGCGAAGCTCGCGAAGGTCTGGTATCGCGTGGTGCATTACATCGAAGATCCGGCCACGCAGGCCGACGCCGTGAAGATCATGTCGGCGCGCGTGGGCCTCACGCCTGCGCAATATCTGCCTCTGCTCAAGGGCACGAAGCTGCTCACGCTGCCCGAAGCGCAACAGGCTTATGTGAACGCCGACGGCTTCAAGTCGCTGTACGGTTCGAGCCGCGCGGCCGATGCGTTCAACGTCAAGTATCAGGTCTACAAGGCGCCGCAGGACGTGAGCGCCTATGTCGATCCGTCGCTCACGAGCAGCCTGAAATAAGCGGCTGAAATAAGCGCTTGAAATAAGCGCGCAAGCGTATCGGCGCGTGACAACCCGCCCCACCAGCAGGAGAGATTCATGGCAGAGATCAGCCAGACCGGAGTGTTTGCAGTGCGCCGCGAGCTGACGCCGCGCGGCAAATGGATGTTGGGACTCGGCTCGTTTCTGCTGCCGCTGCTGGTGTGGTGCGTGGTGAGTTACGCGCCTTTCGTCTGGCATCCGCAGATGTTGATTACGCAGCCCGGCAGCGTCGATTATTTCCAGCCGGGCATGCGGGTCGACAAGGCGATTTTCGCCGATGAACTGGCGCACGCGCGCGAAGCGCACACAGCGCTGCCGACGGGCGTGCCGGCCAATCCCGTGTATCTGCCCGCGCCGCATGAAGTGCTGCGTGCGTTCTATACCGCGTTCACGACGCCGCCCGCTTCGGCGGACGGCGTGTGGCTGCATCAGAGTTTGTGGCACAGCATCCAGATTATTTTCTGGGGCTTTCTCGTCTCTTCGCTGATCGGCGTGCCGGTCGGCATCGTGTGCGGCACGTATAGCGTGCTCGCGCGCTTGCAGGAACCGTTCTTCGAGTTCTTCCGCTATTTGCCCGCGCCCGCATTCGGCGCGCTGATGGTGGCCGTGCTGGGCATTTACGATGCGCCGAAGATCGCCATTATCGTGATCGGCACGTTGTTCCAGCAGGTGCTGATCATCGCGAACACCACGCGCAAGCTCGAATTCGGCCTGCTCGAAGCGGCCATGACGCTCGGCACGTCGCGTCTGAAACTGCTCACGCATGTGGTGGTGCCGGGCATCCTGCCGGACCTGTATCGCGATCAACGCATTCTGCTTGGCTGGGCGTGGACCTATCTGATCGTGGCCGAACTCGTGGGCACGAGTTCGGGCATCACGTGGTACATCACGCAGCAGGCGCGTTACCAGCATTTCGACAACGTCTATGCCGCGATCATGATGATCGGCATCATCGGGCTCGGCACCGACATCGTGCTCGCGTGGCTCGGACGCAAGCTGTTTCCGTGGGATCGTACGCTGAAGGCCTGATTTTCAGGCCTCAAAACATCGTTCATCGTTCGCGCACGCATTGCGTTTTCACATCACAGGACGCCGCCATGTTCAATCCGCAGCCCGTTCCCGACTATCTTCTGCAATCCGAGGCCGTGCGCGAGCGTTTCGCGCGCCTGAAGGCACGCGAGCCGATTCTCGAAGTGCGCAATCTCACCAAGCGTTTTTCGACGCCGCAAGGCGAGCACACGGCGCTGTCCAACGTCAGCTTCACGACGCACCGGCGCGAATTCGTCTGCGTGATCGGGCCGTCGGGTTGCGGCAAGTCCACGCTGATCCGCATGCTTGCGGGTCTCGAAACGCAGACCTCGGGCGAAGTGCGCGTGAACGGCAAGGCCGTGCGCGGACCGGGCGCCGATCGCGGCATGGTGTTTCAGGGCTACACATTGTTTCCATGGCTGACCGTGAAGAAGAACGTGATGTTCGGACTCCGTATGAATGGTCAGGGCGCGGCGCAGGCGGAACGCGAAGCGTTGCAATGGCTCGATCTCGTGGGCCTGGAGAAGTTCGCCAATGCGTATCCGCACCAGCTTTCCGGCGGCATGAAGCAGCGCGTGGCGATTGCGCGCGCGCTCGCGAACCGGCCCGGCATTCTGCTGATGGACGAGCCGTTTGGCGCGCTCGATGCACAAACGCGTGCGAAGATGCAGGCGCATCTGCTGGATATCTGGCGCAATGTCGACATCACGATTTTCTTTATCACGCACGATCTGGATGAAGCGATTTTTCTCGCCGACCGCATTCTGGTGCTCAAGGCGAATCCGGGCGAAGTGCAGGAGCTGATCGAAGTGCCGGTGCCGCGTCCGCGCAGCTATGCGCAGTTCACGTCGCCGGAATTTCTCGCGACGCGCGCGCGACTCGACGCGCTGATTCATCCGCCCGAGCAAGCCGAATCCGACGACGACGCGAGCGTGAAGCCGCACATGATCCGTCTCACCGATATTCACGACTCGGTCGAATAAGCGGTGGAATAAGCGGTCGAATAACCGAGCCGCGCCATGACCGACGCCGGAATGTTTTCCGGCGTCACGACCACGACCGACGAAGACGTCGACACGGCCGACACCGGCAGCAGCTTGTGAAACGCCATGACGTGATGGCAGGCCGCGCGCAGATCCTGCCGTAATTCGTGATGCAGAACGGCGTGAATCTGGCCGTCGCGCAGCAGACGCACGTTGTCGCGGTCGAGATCGTGGCCGATGAAGCAGACCGGATGTTGTTGCCGTTTCGGTTGCTGCTTCGGTTGCTGCCGAGAGATCGCGCGCAGGATTGCGAGATTGCCGCCGCCCATCGAATAAACCGCGGCGATTTCGCCGTGCTGAGCAAGCGCCGCCTGCACGCGCGCTTCGGTGGGCGCGTCGAGTCCGTGGCCGCCGCTCGCATCGACGATCTCCAGATGCGGATAGCGCGCCTCCAGCGCGTGACGAAAGCTGATTTCGCGTTCTTCCTCGCCGCGAAAGCGCTCGTCGCTCATCGTGACGAGCACGCGGCCCGGCTGCGCGTGCGTCCATTGCCCGATCAGATACGCCGCCGTCGCGCCCGCCACGCGATTGTCCAGACCCGCATAGGCCACGCGGCCCGAATCGGGGAGATCGGTGAAGAGCGTGATGACCGGAATGCCGCGCTGTTGCAACTCGCCGATAGCGGCCGCAATGGCGGGCACGTCGCGCGCCTTGAGCAGCACGCCGTGACTGCCGCGCCGCGCAATCGCCGCGAGCGTGGCCACGACTTCCTCGGTGCCGATGGTCTCGCGCAGATCGAAACGCGGCCGGAACACGGCGGGATGCAGGCCGGGCAATTCGGCGTCGAGCGCGTCGCGGATCTCGTTTGCGAAACGCGCGGGCGCTTCGACCACCACATCGACGACGAGCTTGCGGCCCGTGCGCGCCATCTGCAATTGCTGATCTTCCAGCTCGCGTATGGCCTGCTCGACGCGCCGCCGCGTATGGTCGCGCACGTGCGCGCGGCCGTTGAGCACGCGATCGACCGTGGCCGGGCCAACGCCGGCCTGAAGCGCGATCTCCTTGACCAGAAAGCGGTGCGCCACGAACCTTACCTCGGTCTTGATGGTTTTTTGATGGATTCATGATAGCCCAGCGCCGCCGCGAGCCGCTATGCTGGGTTTCAGCACCATAAAAACCGCAGGAGACGCGATGAATCACCGAGGCATTGAGACGGCCGCCCACGCGGCGCACGCCTATACGGAGCAGGCGTGTTCGCTGGAGGAATTCGCCGCGCTGATCGAACAACCGGCGCACGTTCCCCGTTTCGCGAGCGAGATTCAGCAGAAGATTCCACTTTACGATTGCGCGTCGCTGGCGGCCAGTCTCGCCGATCCCGCGCGCCGCGCCGTGTTGCTGGCCGAGTGGGCGCATGTGCTCGATGCCGGTGCGGGCGTGTTCGTGCTGCGCGGCGCGTATGCCGATCCCGCGCCCGTCGACGCCGCGACCGCCGTGTTCGAGGCGATCATCGCGAGCGAGCGCGCAGAGGGTGGTGGCGCGGGCGATCACTTCGCGAAGGCGGGCGCGAACGATCGCATCTGGAATGCGCAGGAGAAACTCTGCGTGCGCGCGCCCGAAGTATTCGCGCGCTATTTCGCCAATCCGATGCTCGCGGCGGCTTCCGAAGCGTGGCTCGGGCCGGGTTATCAGATGACGTCGCAGGTCAACGTCGTGCGTCCGGGCGGCGAAGCGCAGCGCGCGCATCGCGACTATCACCTTGGGTTTCTGAGCGTGGACGAGGCGCAGCGTTATCCGGCGCACGTGCATCGCGTATCGGCGTATCTCACGTTGCAGGGCGCGGTCGCGCACAGCGACATGCCGGTAGAAAGCGGGCCGACTCAATTGCTGCCGCATTCGCAGCGCTACGCGCCCGGTTATGTCGCGTGGCGGCGCGCGGATTTTCGCGCGTATTTCGAGGCGCATTGCGTGCAATTGCCACTCGCAAAAGGCGACGCGCTGTTTTTCAATCCGGCGCTCTTTCACGCGGCGGGCGCGAATCACACCGCCGACGTGCAGCGCATGGCGAATCTGTTGCAGGTGTCGTCGGCATTCGGGCGCGCGATGGAAACCGTGAACCGTCGACGCATGAGCGAAGCGGTGTTTCCGGTGTTGCGCGAGGCGCGCGCGAGCGGTGCGTGGTCGGCGGTGGAAATCGAAGCGGTGATCGCGTCGTGCGCCGAGGGCTATCCGTTTCCCACCGATCTCGATCGCGACCCGCCGTTGGGCGGCCTCGCGCCGCCGAGTCAGCAAGCTATCGTGCGCCAGGCGCTCGGGGAGCGCTGGACGGATGCCGCGCTCCATGACGCATTGCGCGCTTACGACGCAAAGCGCGGCTTGATGGAAGAATAACCGCGGAGGATTAACGCCTCAACGAAACGCTTCAACGAAACACCTCAACGAAACGCCCGCATCTGCGAAGTCATCAATTGCAGCATCTTGTTGGCGGCGACCGAGAGCTTGCGGCCCACGCGCGTGACCATATGCGCTTCGGCGTTCTCCAGAATCGGATGCGCGATCTCGATCGCGAACAGTTCCTTCGCCTGCAATTCGGCGGCCACGGCGAATGACGGCATCACCGCGATGCCCAGACCCGAGCGCACGAATTCCTTCAGGATGGCGAACGAATTGGTCGTGACCGTGGGCGCGAGCTTGACGCGTTCCGCGTATTCGACGGCTTCGAGCATTTGCCGCGTGCCATAGGACGGATGCGTGGCCGCCTGCGGATACGCCGCGAGCTGCTGCACCGTGAGCACCTTGTGCGTGCGGCGCGGAAAATCCGGCCCGACGATCGCCATCATCGGCTGCCGCTTCGAGGCGCGCGAGACGAGCTTGGGCTCGGCGGGCGGATTGTAGACGAGGCCGATCTCGCCTTCGTCGTTCGAAATCTTGCGGATCACGTCGTTGGTGCCGCCCACGTCCAGATTTACGCGGATGCCCGGAAACTGGCGGCAGAACTGCTGCATCGGCCCGGCGAGCAGGTCGGAGACGAAGCCTTCGCCCAGCACCACGTTCACTTGCCCCGTTTTCATGCCGCGCAATTCTTCGAGCCGCGAGAGCAGGTCGTCGCGGTGCGCGAGCTGCTCGCGGAAATATTCGATTACGCAGCGTCCGGCCTCGGTGGGCGTGACGCCGCGCGCGTGGCGCTCGATCAGCGCTGCGTCCAGTTCCTGCTCCAGCAGGCCGATCTGGCGGCTTACGGCGGACGGCGCCACGTCCAGCCAGTCGGCGGCCGCGCGGATCGTGCCGCAACGCACGGCCTCGTAAAAATAGACGATCCGGCTGTCGGTCAGGGTGTCGCTCATCGTCGTGCTCGGGGTAAAGGATCGGGCGAGTGTTCTAAAAATTAGAACAAAACCAATATTGGATGAGATTGATTATACGGCTCGCGTCGTCGAACATGAGGTCAATCGAGTGCCGGCGGGGCCTTGCCGCCGGGCGATCTAAGGGTTTTTCTGGAGACGCGCATGAAAACGGTAGGCGTGATTGGTCTGGGTAATATGGGGCGCGGCATGGCCGGTTCGCTGCAACGCGGCGGTTTCGACGTGCTGGGTTTCGACGCGGCGCCGGGCGTGGCCGCCGCGCTGGCGGAGCAGGGCGTAGTGAGCGCGCGCGAGTCGATCGCCGATATCGCCCGCGACGCCGACGTGCTGCTGCTCTCGCTGCCGACCTCGGCGATCGTCGAGCAAGTGGTGCTCGGCGAGCACGGCGTGCTCGCGAATGCGCGCCCCGGCACGATCGTGATCGACACCACCACCGCCGATCCGGACAGCACGCGCCGCGTGGCCGCGGAACTGGCGGAGCGCGGCATCGGCTTCATCGACGCTCCCGTGAGCGGCGGCCCGAAGGGCGCGGCCACCGCGACCATGACGATGGTGCTCGGCGGCGCGGACGCGCATATCGAAGCCGTCACGCCGATCCTCGAAACCATCAGCGCGAAACGCGTGCACGTCGGGCCGGTCGGCGCGGGTCACGTCACCAAGCTGCTCAACAATCTGCTGACCGGCGTGCATCTGCTGGTCGCGAGCGAAGCGGTGCGCACGGCGCGCGCCGCGGGCGTGGATCCTGAGAAGCTCGTCGATGCGCTCAACGGCGGCTCGGGCCGCAACAGCGCGACGCTCACGAACTACCCGACGTGGATCTTCAACGGCGCGTTCGACTCCGGCTTCACGATGAAGCTGATGCGCAAGGACGTGCGCCTCGCGATGGCGCTGCTCGACAAGATGGACAGCCACGCGCCGGTCGCGCGCGAAGCGGGCCGTCTGTGGGCCGAAAGCGCGGCGTCGATCGGCGACGCGGAGGATTTCAACCGCATCGTCGAGTTCGTCGAAACGGTGGCTCAGGACTGAGCGCCGCCGCTTTTCGCCATCACGCACACACCCATCAGCACGAAATCAGCACGGAATCACGGACATGACCCAGCACGCAGACCTCTTGCTCGCCGCGTTCGCGCACTTCTTCCCGGGCGCGAAGACGCTCGGCTCGTATATCGACGGAGAACTGGTCGAAGGCCAGGGCGAACCGGTTCAGCTTTACGACGCGGCCACCGGCCTCGCCTCGCTCGCTTACCGCGACGCGGGCGCGGCGCTCGTCGATCACGCCGCGTCGAGCGCGCGCCGCGCGCAGCGCGAATGGTGGGCGCTCACGCACATGGCGCGCGGTCGCGTGATGAACGACGTCGCGCGCGCGATCCGCGCCCAGGTCGAACCGATGGCGCGGCTGGAATCGCTGGGCTCGGGCAAGCCGATCCGCGATTGCCGCGGCGAAGTCGCCAAGGTTTCGGAGATGTTCGAGTACTACGCGGGCTGGACCGACAAGTTCTACGGCAGCGTGATTCCGGTGCCCACGTCGCACCTCAATTACACGCGCCGCGAACCGGCCGGCGTGGTGCTGCAGATCACGCCCTGGAACGCGCCGGTGTTCACCTGCGGCTGGCAGGTCGCGCCCGCCGTCGCGATGGGCAACGGCGTGCTGCTCAAGCCCTCGGAACTGACGCCGTTCACCTCGCTCGCGCTCGCACGCATCGCCGAGCAGGCCGGTCTGCCGCGCGGTCTCGTGAACGTGCTGGCCGGTTTCGGTCACACGGTCGGCCAGGCGGCCATCGCGCATCGCACGATCAGCAAGGTGGTGTTCGTCGGCTCGCCGGCGACCGGCGCGCGCATCGCCGAAGCGGCCGCGCGCCGCGTGGTGCCGTGCGTGCTCGAACTGGGCGGCAAATCGGCGAATATCGTGTTCGCGGATGCCGACCTCAAGCGCGCCGCGCTCACCGCTCAGGCCGCGATTTTCGCGGGCGCGGGCCAGAGCTGCGTCGCCGGGTCGCGTCTGCTGGTGCAGCGCGCCGTGTATGACGAATTCGTGGCGATGGTGGCCTCGGGCGCGAAGCAGATCCGCGTGGGCGCGCCGCTCGACGACGCGACCGAAGTCGGCCCGATCAATAATCGCAAGCAATACGATCACGTGATGTCGATGATCGCGCGCGGCGTGGCGGACGGCGCGACGCTCGCGGCCGGTTCGGCCGAGCGCGGCGACGGCGGCTATTTCGTCGCGCCGACGGTGCTCGCGGGCGTGACGAACGACATGGACGTGGCGCGCACCGAGATCTTCGGGCCGGTGGTCGCGGCGATTCCGTTCGACACCGAGGAAGAAGCCGTGGCGATCGCCAACGACACCGACTTCGGCCTCGCGGGCGCGGCCTGGACGACCGACGTGGCGCGCGCGCATCGCGTCGCCGCGCAGGTCAACGCGGGCACGTTCTGGGTGAACGGCTACAAGACGATCAACGTGGCGTCGCCGTTCGGCGGCTACGGCCTGAGCGGCTATGGCCGTTCGAGCGGCGTCGAGGCGCTGTACGAGTACACGCAGACCAAGAGCGTGTGGGTCGAAACGGCGGAAGCGCCGCCGACCGCATTCGGCTATCTGTAACACGGGCGCACGCGCGGCCTGGACGAAGGAGACTGAGATGGAGCACACCATGGGGATCGAACGGCAGCAGGCCGGCGGCAGCGGCACGGCCAAGGTCATGCTGTACGCGGCGGGCATTCTGCTGATCGCGGAAGCAATCGGCTCGTTCACGTTCAAGATCGGGCCCGGCAAGGTCGTGCTGCTGCCGATGATCTGGGCGCTGCTGCTGGGCGCGGCGCTCGGTCTCGCGAGCGAGCGCTGGAAAAGCGCGGCGCGTCTCGACACGTCGAATCAGTTTCTCGCGGCGGCCATTCTGCAACCGGCGCTGCTGCTGTTCGTCTCGAAGCTCGGGCTGATGGTTGGCAGCGCATTGCCGAAGCTCGCGGCGGCGGGCTGGGCGCTCGCGTTCCAGGAGTTCGGGCATTTCGTCGGCACGATTTTGCTGGGCTTGCCGCTCGCGCTGCTGCTCGGCATCAAGCGCGAAGCGATCGGCGCGACCTTCTCGGTGGGCCGCGAGCCGAGCCTCGCGATCATCGGCGAGAAGTACGGCATGGATTCCGCCGAAGGGCGCGGCGTGCTGGCCGAATACCTGACCGGCACCGTGTTCGGCGCGGTGTTCATCGCGATCTTCGCGGGCTTTGTCGCGAGCCTCGGCATCTTCGATCCGCTCGCGATGGCGATGGGTTCGGGCGTCGGCTCGGGCAGCATGATGGCGGCCGCGTCGGGCGCGATCGCGGCGCAGCAGGACGCCGAAACCGCGAAGTCGGTGCTCGCCTTCGCGGCGGCCAGCAACCTGATCACGACCACCATCGGCACGTATTTCACGCTGTTCATCTCGCTGCCGCTCGCGGTCTGGGGTTATCGCGTGCTCGAACCGCTGATCGGCCGCACGACGAAGGCGTCGACCCAGGACGACGCGAGCGCGCGTCCGTCGCTCGGCGACGTGCAGACCGAAGCGCCGACGCTCGGCTACGGCGGCAAGCTGCTCGCGTGGGTCGTGACCGCCGCGATGGCGCTCGTGTGCGACTGGATGGCGCACGGCACCACGCCGCTGGTCGGGCTGCCCGGCATCGCGATCATGGTGGGCGCGACCATCGTCGGCGATGCACTGGCGCGCGTGACCGGCAGCAAGATTCCGGCGGTCTGCTGGGTCTCGGTGGTGGCGATGTTCCTGACCTCGCCGTGGTGCCCGTGGGGCACGCAAATTTCGGCCCTCAGCGCGCACAACGATTTCCTCGGCGTGACCGCGCCGATGCTCGCCTTCGCGGGCCTCTCGATCGCGAAGGACATTCCGGCGTTCCGCCGCCTCGGCTGGCGCATCGTGCTGGTGTCGTTCGTCGCCAACGCGGGTACGTTCATTGGCGCGACGCTCGTCGCCCAGCTCTTCCACATCTGATTCACGCGCCTGCGCGCCCGTGCCGCCTTCGTGCGGCGGCGGGCGCGCGGCGCTTTCTTCCGCTTTCCTCCGCATGAAACTGATCGATTCCATTCAGGCGAACGCCGGCGCGTTGCAGGCGATCCGCCGCGATATTCACGCTCATCCCGAGATTGGCTACGACGTGCAGCGCACCGCCGCGCTGGTGGCCGAGCGGCTCGAACAATGGGGCTTCGCGGTCACGCGCGAAGTCGGCAAGACGGGCGTCGTGGGCACGCTCACGCGCGGGTCGAGCACGCGCGCCATTGGTCTGCGCGCCGACATGGACGCGTTGCCGGTGCAGGAGGCCAACACCTTCGCGCACCGCTCGACCGTGGCGGGCGCGATGCACGCGTGCGGCCACGACGGCCACACGGCGATGCTGCTCGGCGCGGCGCAACACCTGGCCGCGCACGGCACGTTCGACGGCACCGTCAACGTGATTTTCCAGCCCGCCGAGGAAGCAGGCGGCGGCGCGCGCGCGATGATCGACGACGGTCTGTTCGAGCGTTTTCCGTGCGATGCCGTGTTCGGCCTGCACAACTGGCCGGGCATTCCGGAGGGCGATTTCGCGGTGCGGCCGGGCGCGCTGATGGCTTCGACGAGCCTCTTTCGCATCACGCTGCGCGGCGCGGGCTGTCACGCGGCCATGCCGCATCTGGGCCGCGATCCGGTGTTCGCGGCGGGGCAGGTGCTGAGCGCGCTGCAGGGCATCGTCACGCGCAACCGCAATCCGATCGATGGCGCGGTGCTCTCCGTCACGCAGATTCACGCGGGCGAGGCGCTCAACGTGGTGCCGACCGACGCGTGGCTCGGCGGCACCGTGCGCACGTTCTCCGACGAAACGCTCGATCTGATCGAACGCCGCATGAAGGCGGTGGTGGCGGCGACGGCGTCGGCGTTCGACTGCGAGAGCGAGGTCGATTTCGAGCGCCAGTATCCGGCGACGATCAACGATCCCGCGCAGACCGCGCTGGCGGTCGAGGTGATGCGCGAACTGGTCGGCGACGAGCACGTGAACGCCACCGCCGAACCGACGATGGCCGCCGAAGACTTTTCGTTCATGCTGCGCGCGAAGCCGGGCTGCTATGCGTTCATCGGCAACGGCAGCGGCGATCATCGCGCGGTGGGGCACGGCGCGGGTCCGTGTCTGCTGCATAACGCGAGCTACGATTTCAACGACGCGCTGCTGCCCGTGGGCGCGAGTTACTTCGTGAAGCTCGCCGAGCGTTTCCTCGGCTGAGATCCGGCGTTCGACGCTCGACATTCGCCGCGCGCGCCGCGCATCCTCACGGCGCGCTCGTCCTGATTTCGCCGACTTCGCAGGCTTGCGCGTCGCGCCATTCGTCCTGGGCGCGCACGCGCGCGAGGAACGCGAACGCCGCGAGCGCGCAGACCAGCGTGGTGGCCGCGAGCACCTGCAACAGCACGCCGAACGCCGTGCGATAGCTCGTTTGCAGCGCCGCGTGCGCGACGCCCGGCAACAGCGCGCTCGCGTTCGCGAGATCGCCGGTGGCGAGTCGCGCGGCCGCGGCGTTGAGCGTCGCCGTATCGGCATGCGTTGTTAGCGTGTGCAGATGCCCTTGCGCGAGCGCCGCGAGCAGCGCGTTCACGACCGCGAGCGCGATGCCTTCGCCCGCCACGCGCGTCGTGCTGAAAATGCCGGTCGCCATGCCCGCGCGCGACTTCGGCACCACGCTCACCGACAAACCGTCCATCAATCCCCACGGCAATCCCGCGCCCACGCCAATCGCGATCATGGCCCAGGTCGCCCAGCCTGCGCTCGCGGACGTCGCGCCGCCCACGTCGTGCAGCGTGGCGCCGAGTGCGAGCAGACCGGCGGCCGCGATCGTCAAGCCGATGCCTGAAATCACGCCCGCCGAGAGCCAGCGCGTGAGCGCCGCGGCGATGAAGGGCATGACGAGCATCGGCGCCGACAAGGCCAGCATCAGCAGGCCCGCGTGCGTTTCGCTCACGCCGTCGATGCCGATGAAGCGCAGCGGCAGCATCACCAGCAGCACGATGTAGCCGTAGCAGGTCGCGATCGGCAGCACCTGCACGCCGACGAAACGCGGATAGCGAAACAGCGAGAGATCGAGCATGGGCCGCGCGACGCGCGTCTCCACCGCCACGAACGCGAGCGCGCACACGGCGCAGGCCGCGAGCAGCGCGAGCACGGGCGCGGAGTTCCAGCCGCGCGTGGGCGCTTCGATCACGCCGCAGGTGAAGGCCGTGAGCGCGGCGGTGAACGTGAGCGTGCCTGCGAGGTCGAGTTGGCGCGCGTGTGGATCGCGCGACTCTTGCATGCGCGGCACGCCGAAGACGAGCGACAGCGCGCCCGCCACGGCGCCCGTTGCGAAGATCGCGCGCCAGCCGAACTGCGCGATCAAACCGCCTGCGATCACCGGTCCGAACGCGAGCCCGATGCCGAAGGTCGCGCCGAGCGTGCTGAAGGCGCGCGTGCGGGCGTGGCCGTCGAATTCCTGCGCGAGCGCGGCGGTGCCGCCCGCGAGCGCCGCGGCGGCCGCCATGCCCTGCGCGCCGCGCAACAGATCGACGACGACAATCGACGGCGCGAAGCCGAGCGCGAGAGAACTGAGCGTAAAGCCCGCCACGCCCCAGGCGAAGACGCGCTTGCGTCCGTAGCGGTCGGCGAGCGTGCCCGCCGCCATCAGCAGGCTGCCGAAAGCGAGCATGAACGCGTTGGTGATCCAGTTCATGGCGATTGCGCTGCCGCCCAGATCGCGCCCGATGGCGGGCGTGGCGACCGCGCCGCCCGAAAACGCGAGCGGCATGGCGAGCGCCGCGATACAGACGGCGCCGAGCACGACGAGGCGTCGCGCCGGGTCGCCGGGGTGGGAAGGTTGCATCACGCTCCTCCTGAGTGCTTGGGTGCTGGAGCGAGTCACGATAATTCGGATTCAATCGGCGAAAAAGAACGTGCCGTTCCGTAAATTACGGCGCAATATTCCGCAATACGTCGGCAAAGATCGGATCAAATCGGGGTATGGACAATCTCAACGGCATCGTCGCGTTCGTGCGCACGGCGGACACGCTCAGCTTCGTTGCGGCGGCGCGGCATCTGGGCATTTCGGCGTCGGCGGTCGGCAAGACCATTGCGAAGCTCGAACGCTCGCTGGGCGTGCGCCTCTTTCATCGCACCACGCGCCGCGTGACGCTGACCGAGGAGGGGCGGCGCTTTTACGAAAGCTGCCAGCGCATTCTCGACGAACTGCGCGACGCCGAAGCGATGCTTTCGCAAGCCGCGCAGACGCCGCGCGGCCGGCTGCGCGTGAGCTTGCCCGTGATCGGCTACCGCTTTTTGCTGCCGGTCTTGCCCGCGTTCGGCGCGCGGTATCCGGAGATCGAACTCGACCTCGATTTCAACGACCGTCTCGTGGATGTGGTGGACGGCGGTTTCGACGCCGTGATCCGCAGCGGCGCGCTCACCGATTCGAGCCTGATGTCGCGCCGCCTCGGACCGTTTCGCTTCGTGCTGTGCGCGTCGCCCGATTACGCGGCGCGCTTTGGCCTGCCGCGCTCGCTCGCGGATCTCGCGCGGCATCGTTGCGTGCGCTACCGCTTTCCGACCACGGGCAAGCTGCAGCCGTGGACGCTCGAACACGACGGCACGGAGCCGCCCAACCTCGGCGCGGCGATGACGTGCAACAACATGGAGGCGTTGCGCGGCGCGGTAATCGCGGGCTTCGGCATCGGCTTCATGCCCGACTTTCTCGCGCGCGAGGCGCTCGAATGCGGCTCGCTTGTCACCGTGCTCGAGGACCACACGATCGCGCCCGGTCAGTTTTCGATTCTCTGGCCCTCGAACCGGCAACTGATGCCGAAGCTGCGCGTATTCGTCGACTTCATGTGCGAGCAACTGTTTCGCGAGAGTTGATTCAGGCGTCGCGATCCGAGACGAGCGCCCAGCGTTCGTGATCGCGCCAGATGCCGCCAATCCGCAGATAGCGCGGCGAAAACCCTTCCTTGCTGAATCCCACGCGGCGCACCAGCGCGATCGACGCACTGTTTTCCGGCTGAATATTCGCTTCGAGCCGGTGCAGGCCGAGATCGTCGAAGGCATAGGCCACGGCGGCGCGCAGCGCTTCGGTCATCAGCCCCGTGCGCGCGAAACGCGCCATGCCGTAGTAGCCCAGATACGCGCTCTGAAATACGCCGGCGACGATCTCGTTGAGATTGATGATGCCGACAATGCCGCCGCTCGCGGCCTCGCGCGCAATCAGGCTCGCGTTGGGCCCGCTCAGACCGCGCCCGAACCAGGCGTCGAAACCGGCCTGGTCCGTGAAGGACGTGACCCAGGGCAGATGATGGGACTGGCTTTCGAGGTTCGCGGCAATCAGGTCGGGCGCGTCGGCGCGCGTGACGCGGTTCAGCAGAATGGGGCGCATGGGGATCGGGAAATCGGGGCAAAAAGGCGGGAGGCAAAGATAGCAAATTCCCTCGCCGATCAATAAAAAAATGGTGCCGTAATTCGCTAAGACGGGCTTATTTGGGTGGCTATTGGGGGTGCAATTCACGAGTCTTATCGGCGTTATTCAAATTGCATAAAAAATCGCCAAAATTTGGGTAGATGATTTATTCAAACCGCTAAGTACCGCCATGCGCCCGAACAGACGGCCACGCGCTATGGGTTTTCTCTAGAGTTGAAGGATCGCCGGTCATGCACGAGCGGCGATGCCGCGCCGATTTCAGGCGCAACTTCAACCCAAGGAAAATTAGATGAGCACGACTTATCACCACGAACTCGCTGCGGAGTTCAAGCTTGCCGACGTCAACCTGGGCGATGTCCACGCGCCGTTAGCACTCAAGCGTACGATTCATCCTGAATCGATCCGCGACAACCTGCCGGCCGGTCAGGGCGGCATTGGCTTTCTTTTTCATGCCACCGACTGGGAGACGCTTTCATTCTCATTCCATAACGTCAAGACGCGTAATGAGGCATTCGAGGAAGAGTTGTGGCGCACGCCGCCTTTCATTGCGTCGCCGATCTATTCGGGCTCGCAAATGATCGGCGCGAATATCGCCTGTCCGGTACCGCTCGAAATGTGGCTCGGCAGTCCGCGCGGCATCAAGCGCTTTCGCGAGACGCAATTTTTTCCGGCGCTCGAACTGGCGCGCCGCGCGGGACTGAACATGGTGGCGATGGGCGCGTCCACGCCTTATGCCTGCAATTACGGCGCGCTGCCGCGTCCCATCAAACCGCCGCATATCACGACCGGTCACGCGGCCACGGCGGCGATGCTCAAGGAATGGGCCATGCACTGCTGCAACGAAGTCGGGCTCGATTTCGGCAAGACGCGGCTCGCGTTGTTCGGCGCGGCGGGACGGCTGGGCACGACGGTCGCGCGCTACGCGACGTACAAGGACGCACCGAAGGAACTGATCCTGATCGATCTGCCCGACAAGGTGAATCTGTTGCACGATCAAGCGAAGGAATTGCTGGCGTCGGATCTGCTGGGGCACACGAAAGTGTCCGTGCATACCTTCAGCCCCGACACACCGCTGCCACAATTCGACGGCGCCATTCTCGCGAGCAGCACCAGCGTGCCGTATTTGACGGCCGCCGACCTCAAACGCGCGCAGTTCTGGATTGACGATTCGCATCCGCGTGCAGCGAGTGTCGAAGCGGAACTCGCTTCGCGTGGCCATACACTATATATTGAGTGTTTTGCTCGTGGCCCGGTTGGGCTCGATACGGCATTCCCGTTCCGCTTACCGTCCACTCGCGATTGCTATACCTGTTTCGCCGAAGGTTATGCCGCGTGGCAAGAGGGCATTGCGTCCGATTTCATTATCGGCAGTCCGCCCGTGTGGTCCGTATCCTATACGCATGGACTGGTAAAGAAATACGGTTTTTCAGTCGGGCCATTTCACGGGAAAAATGGCTTGCCGATCGAAATGGATATGCGCCATGACGGCAAACCGGAACTGGTAGGACCATAACGATTAACGGAGGCCCAATCGTGATGTCGCGCGAGCGCATGGGGGAGATGCTGGAACGTAGCCGGCTGGCTATCCGATGGGGAGGCATATTGGGCCTCCTGTGCCACCCCATCTATTACCTGGTCTGGACCTATGTCCTGCCGCAGCCCTACGATAATCTCGCCCTGCGTCTGAGCGCGGCGCTCGTTTGCGTGCCGTTGATCTTCCAGGCGTACTGGCCGCGGCGCTTCAATCATTACCTGCTGCTCTACTGGCACGCCTGCCTGATTTACGTCTTGCCGTTCGTTTGCACGTTTCTGGCTATTCGTAATGGATTTTCGACGATGTGGATGATGACGGAAGTCATGATGATTTTTATCATGGCGCTCTGCATCGACAGTCCGCTTTTACTGATGGCCTGTATTGGCGTCGGCGTGGCAACCAGTTCGGTGGCGGCGGTGGTTACGTCGCCCGTGCCTGTTGTGCTGAGCACGGCCAATCAATCCGATCTTGCTTTGCTGCCTGTGGTGATGTTGTGCAGCATGGCATTCAGTCATGCAATCAGCATCGGGCGTATTTTCGTTGAAAAGAATCGGGTATTGCAGGCGCTTGCCGGATCTATTGCGCATGAAATGCGTAATCCGCTGAGTCAGCTGAAACACGTGCTTGAAAACGTCGAGGAAAATCTGCCCGCGGCCACCGAGCCGAATCGTCCGGCGGTGCTGTCGCACGACAAGGCCGCCGCGCTTTACCGGCATCTCGCGCAGGGCAAAACGTCGATTGAGCGCGGGCTGCGCATTATCGCCATGACGCTGGACGAAGTGAGCGCCAAACCGATTCGCTCGGACCGTCTCGCGTATCTGAGCGCGGCGGCCACCACGCGCAAGGCGCTCGAAGAATACGGTTTCGACGACGAAGACGAGCGCGGCAAAGTCAAACTGCTCGTGCGCGAAGACTTCACCTTCAAGGTCGACGAAACGGTTTATCTGTTCATTCTCTTCAACCTCATGAAGAACGCGCTGCACCATATGGCGGCGCGCGCATCGTCCACGTTGACGCTCACGGTCGAGCGGCAAAGCATCACAGTGCGCGATACGGGTTCCGGTATTGCACCCGAAATGCTCGCGCATTTATTCGAGCCGTTTCGCACGTCCGGCAATTCGGCGGGAACGGGGCTCGGTCTCGCCTATTGCCAGCGCGCGATGCAGGCATTTGGCGGCACCATCGCGTGCCGTTCCGAAGTCGACAAATTCACGGAATTCGCGCTGCATTTCCCGGCGATTCCCGATCGTGAAGTGGCCGAATACGAGCGCGAAATGCTCGATCGCGCGCGGCCGGTTTTCGAAGGCAAGCGCATTCTGCTCGTCGACGAGGACGTGTATCAGCACGCGAAAACGCGTCGCGTGCTGGCGGGCATGGGCGCGCAGGTCAGCGAGGCCGACAACGGTCAGCTCGCGCTGGCCATGCTGCGCGAGCGCGGCGGCGAGCATTACGACCTCGTGCTGATCGAAGCGAACATGCCGGCGCTCGACGGCTATGCGGTTGCCGAGCGCATTCGCGCGTCGAATCATCGGGCGATCCAGAACATCCTGATCGCGGGCTTTTCGGCGCAGCCCGGCGGCGTGGCGCAAGTGCTCGCGCGCCGCGCGGGCATGGACGTCATGCTCGGCAAGGCGGGCAGCGTGCTGGAACTGATCGGCGCGTTGCAGGCGCTGTTCGAAAGCGGCGACCGGCGCGTGGCGCGCAAGGGCGTCGAACGGCTTTCGGGCAAGTCGATCCTCGTCGCCGACGACGATACCTATAGCCGCTCGATCGCCAAAGCCTGGCTCGAACGCAGCGGCGCGCGCGTGATCGAGGCCGAGCACGGCTGCGAGGTGCTCGACCATATCCACGCGGGCGAGGTCATCGACGCCATCGTCATGGACATGAACATGCCGGGCATGGGCGGCCCCGACACCACGGCGGCGATTCGCGCGCGCACGGATGCTTACGCGAACGTGCCGATCGTCGCGCTCACGGGCCAGTCCGATATGGAGGCGATTCGCGAGTGCCTGAGCGTGGGTATGGACGACGTGCTCGTGAAGCCCGTGCAGGCCGCCGTGCTGTGCGCGGCGGTGTCGACGCAGATTGCGCGGCTCGGCGCAAAGGCGTCGCGCGCGAGCGCGGAACCGGCGCCGTTGCAGCCGATGGTGCACGATCTCTCGCTGCCCACCGGCCGCGAATTGCTCGACGAACTGCAGCTGGGCGAATTGACGGCGCTTGGCTTGATTGACCAGACCTTTCTCGACGGCGTGGCGCAGATTCGCGCGCTCGTCGACGAACTCGTGCGCGGCGCGCGCTCGATGGAGTCGGAGCCCGCGCATACGGCGCTGCATCGGCTGCTGGGCGTGAGCGGCAATATCGGCGCGAAATCGCTGCATGCGTTTGGGCGCACGATTTATCCGCGTATCGTGGACGGGCAGTGGCCGCTGGAGCCCGACTGGATCGAGCAGATCGCCGCGCTGGGCAAGCGCTCGGCCGACGCGCTGGAAACCTATTTCGATTCGGTGACGCCGCTGCGCGATCCTGACCGCGCGACGAACGCGTCCGCTACGCGTTTGCTAACGTTTTGAATCGACCGCCTCGATCTGATTGATCGCAAAGCGCGCCTTGACTTCGATTTAGATGACGACTAGCATCTAAATTATCGAATCACGGAGCAGGGCGCATCATGAGGAAATCGAGGGCCGAAACCGCCGAAACGCGCCAGCGTATCGTGGCGGTCGCCGCCGAGGCATTCCGGGCCGACGGCATTCACGCCACTGGCGTCGCCGACGTGATGGCCGCAGCGGGCCTGTCGCACGGCGGCTTCTACCGCCATTTCGAATCGAAGGATCAGCTGGTCGCCGAGGCCTGCGAGGCCGGGTTGAGCGGCATCGTCGGCACGCTCGCGGCTGCGGCGCAAGGGCAGGCGGGCGAGGACGCGTTCAAGGCCGTGGTCGACGCCTATCTCTCGACCGGCCATCGCGACGCGCCGGGGCGCGGTTGCCCGATCGCAGGCATGGGCAGCGAACTGGCGCGCGCGGACGACGCGACGCGTGAAGTGGCCGCGCGCGGCATCGACGAACTGGTCGATCTGCTCGTCAGCCACCGTGAGCGCGAGGGTGAAGGCGAGGACGCGCAAGCGGACCGTTCGCGTGCGCTGCTTGCATTCTCGGCGATGGTGGGCGGACTCACGCTGTCGCGCATCGTCGCGGACCCGGACGCTTCGGCCTTGCTGCTGAATACCATCAAACAACAACTCGAAACGATCTGAACGAGCGGTGCGTGTGGTGCACCGCATTTTTTTACTGTCGTATGTGCATATGCACTAGTAAGGATATCGAATCGAATATCGATTCTTTGTCTGCATCTGAACCCAACCTTAACGGAGAGTCATCATGGAAAAGCGCAAATACCTGATCACCGGCGCAACCGGTAAAACCGGCGTCTACACGGTCAACAATCTGCTGGCGGCGGGCCACGCGGTTCGCGCCATGGTTCACGGCGAGGACGCACGCAGCGCCGCGCTGCGTGAGGCGGGCGCCGAAGTGGTGGTGGGCGATCTGCTCGATCACGACGACCTGCTTCGCGCGACCGATGGCGTAACGGGCGCGTATCTGTGCTACCCCGTGAGCCCGGGCTTCATTCAAGGCACCGCCTATTTCGCGGATGCCGCGCGCCGCGCGGGCCTCGACGTGGTCGTGGAAATGTCACAGATCTCCGCGCGCGAAGACGCGAAGAGCCACGCCGCCCGCGATCATTGGATCGCCGAGCGTGTGCTCGACTGGTCGGGCGTGCCGACGGTCCACATTCGTCCGACGTTCTTTTCGGAGTGGCTGATTTTTCCGTGGGTGCGCGACACCATCGTCAAGGAAGGCCAGATTACGCTGCCTTATGGTGAAGGACGTCACGCGCCGATCGCGGCGGAGGATCAGGCGCGCTTTATCACGGCGGTGCTCACGCAGCCGTCTGCGCATATCGGCAAGGCTTACGAGTTGTGCGGGCCGGTCGAACTCGATTATCACGAGATCGCGCAGAAGATCAGCGAAGTCATCGGCCGGAAGATTGCCTATAACCCTGGCACGCTGGAGGACTATCGTGCGCATTTGCAACGCTACGATCTGCCGGAATTTATGATCCAGCATTTCGTTGAAGTGGCCGTCGATTACCGCAATGGTGTGTTTAAAGGCAGCGACCAGATTATCGAACAGGTGACTGGCAAGGCGCCGCAAACCGTTGAAGCATTCGTGCGCGCCAATAGTCAGCTTTTTTCAGCTTGAATCGTGCTGAACGCCCGCTTGCGAATGAGTGGGCGTTCGCGCGTTTATTGCTCACGGTGACTTGCCTTATCGCGTTCATGTGAACGTCAAATAGAAGTCATGTTTGCGCGCCGGCCTTGAGCAGTCAGGGATTCATGCGTGTCGACGTTCCATATATTGGGGAAACTCCCAAATCGCATCGCCCTTCCACACGCATTTAACAAAGTTAGAATGAAATCTCTAGGCCGCGAATGCAACGGCGGGACAGCGGCCTGAGCTGTGTGCGCAAGCGTACATAACGACGACGGCGAAGCAGAGGAGGCGGACATGGAGCAATCCTGGATCGGGCTGGCGGCCGGTGCGATCGTGCTGGCGTTGGTGGCGATGTCCACGCGTGCGCACTATCGCCGGGAACGTCGCCGCGCGGACTTGCTGCGTCATCTGGATCATCACGACTGGTGTCGCTGGACGCGCGCACGTCGTTAGTCATCCTGATAGAAATGCAGATGTGTTTTCTTGTGCACACAACGGGGAACGGGGGACATTGTGAGCTACGACTTCGCGGAGAAGGACCTGGCGCACATCCAGAATATCCTGGGCCATCTTGAGCAGACGGCCGGGAAAGATCGCGCTGCGGCGACGGGCGCGGTCATCAGCCTGAATTACTGGCGAGCGCGCGTGCGGACTTTGCTGGCCATGCCGCTTTTGCCGATTCACATCGAGAAGCAGGCGAAAGCGCTGCTCGCGCGTCTCGATCGCCTCGAAGACTCGCGGCGTTGCGCGACGCCGGGTTGATGGGCCGGGCGGGAATCGAAATTGCTGCTTGTGGTCGATTTATTCGCGATGCGCGAGTCGAGCGCTCACTTTCTTTCCGCCCGTTGAATGGTGTGCATCATGTTGCGCAACTACGAGTACGAAGGTTACACGTTCGAAGTGTCCGTCGAGTCCGGCGTCATGCTCGGCTCCGTACCTCAGGCGCTCAGGCGTGGAGGTTATGTGGCGGTCGTTACCATCTATTGGCGCGGCAATGCGGTCTCGGTGTTTTCTCCGCTGAGATTCGGTGAGATCGGCGGCCGTCCGTTCGCTACCGATATCGACGCGCTCATGGGCGGTTATAGCGCTGCGCGAAAAATCGTCGACGACTTTTTTCTTCACGTGTGAATTGGCCTGGGTGGCGTTATCTGAAACGCCGAAAATGATCCGGGCAAACGTTTGCTAAAACTTGACTCGTCCGCTCAAGTAAATTGCGTGACTCCATTCGAATCCATCATTGCAAAAAATGAAAAAGTGATTCGATGAGTATTTGCTTATATCGCTGTAAAGTTTTTGCGTGGTCTGACGATAAGAACAGAGATAAACACAAAATTTCAGCAGTCTCCATGCTTACTCAGGAAGAGAAAACCGTCCTCGACATCATGGGCACGCAGCCGGATCGCGCGTGGCCGTCGAATATTCTTAAAGAAGCCGTGCTGGCGCGCCTGCCGGAATTCGGCGAGAAAACCGTGCGCCGGTTATTCGTGAAGCTCGAAGAAGACTGCTTTATCGAGCGCGATGGAAACGGCCGCAACACCACGTGGTTACTGCTCGTGCGTGGGCCGAGCGAGACCATTCGGCCGCCCGTCGATATTTCGCTGGCGCTGCTGAAACTGCGTCAACTCGCGCGCCATCATTTGCCGCCAGGAAAGATCGGTGACTTCCGGGAATATCTCGCGGGCGCGAATCGCGTGCTGGGTGTGCCGCCCCTCGATTCACGCACGCGCGACGCACAGGCCTGGATTGGCAAGACCGCACGCGTCGCGCCCGGCTATCCGGTGCTCGAGCCGGAAATCGACGAAACCGTGTTCGATACGGCGTGCGCTGCGCTCTATCGCGACGAAACGCTGCTCATCACTTATCGATCCGCCGACGCGAGCGAAGGCACCACGCGCGATTATCTCGTGCTGCCGTATGCCATCGTCGAGAAAGCGCCGTTCTGGTATCTGGTCGTGAGTCTGCGTCGGTCGAGCGGCGCGCAGGGCGCGCCTTTCCTGTTGCGCATGGACCGTGTGCAATCGGTCGTGCCGCGCGGCTACGATCTGAAGCGCGATACGAGTTTCGATCTCGCCGCGTTTATTCGCAGCGAACGGGTTTTCGAATGGTTTCCGGAAATGCCTGAGCAGTGCGTGCTGCGCGTGACGGAGGTGAACGGCATTCCGAGCGCGTTTCGCGCGGCGCGTCTCGCGGACGATCAGGTGATCGAGGAAGTCGCGGGCGGCTTTATTCTCACGGCGACGCTTACGCCTTCGCGCGCCTTGCGCAATCTGCTGCTCGAGCACGCGCCCACGGTGGAACTGCTTTCGCCTGCGCATCTGCGTGCGGAAATCGCCCAGACGCTGATGGCGGCGGCCACACGCTACGCCACGCCTTATGTCTTGGGCGTTGACTCTGACGTCAACTCTTATACGGTGTCCTGAGCGCGCTGCACCGCCACGCATTTGATTTCGACGAGCAAGCCTGGATGCGCGAGTTCGGTTACGCCGATCGCGGTCCAGGCGCACGTTCCGCGCGGGAAAACGCGATTCTTCACCTCGCGAAACACGGCCATGTGTGTTTGCATTTCAACGTGATACGTCGTCATATCGACGATATCGTCGAATGTGCAGCCCGCGGCCTCCAGCACGACGCGCAGATTGTCCCAGCACGCGAGAAACTGCGCCTCGGGATCGGCGATTACATCGAGGTCGGCGGTGCGCCCGACTTGTCCGGCGCAATAGACGGTCGCGCCCACCTTTACGGCGGGCGCGTAGCCCGCGCGCTCGACAATGCGCTGCATGGCGGGCGGAATGATGACTTCACGGTCGGTCATGAAAGCGATCCTTCGATAAAAACGTGCCGGTCGTGTTTCAAACCCGCGCGCGCCAATCGCGCTGCAAGAGCCCATAGAGTGCGCTGTCGCTGATATCGTCGCCGACGATCCAGCGTTCGCGCAGCAGACCTTCGCGCGCGAAATTGAGCCGCTCCAGCACGCGCGCGGAAGCGAGATTGCGCGGATCGATATCGGCTTCCAGGCGAATGAGATGAGCGGTATCGAATGCGTATTCAACGACCGCTGCTGCTGCTTCGCTCATATAGCCTTTGCCCCAATGCTGCCGTTGCAGGCTGAAGCCGATTTCAGCGCGGCGGCATTGGGTATTCAGGTGAAAGAGATCGCAACTGCCGACGACTTCGCCGCTATCCAGCGTTTCAATGGCGCTCAAGAACACTTCGCCCTTGTCAATGGCTTGCAGTTTTTTCTCGATGCGCGTTTCGGCTTCGTGCGCGTGCTGCATGGGCGCGAACGAAAAATAGCGCATAGCTTCTGCGTCGGACCAGATGGTGAAGAACGCGCGCGCGTCGCTGGGTTCAAGCGGGCGCACGCGCAAGCGTGCCGTAATCAGCGTGACGGGTTCGAACATGGCGAGCAATATCCGCGTGTGAATGGTGCAGGATATTTCAGCCGTTGGCTTTTAGCAATTCGCGAGCCGGTTGATCGATTGAATCTGCTCGTGTGTGCGATCGAGTTAGAAGAACCTCGGCAGCATCCGGAAACGCACGCGCTCGCGATATTCACGGTAGGCGGGATCGTTTGAGAGCAGTCGCTCTTCGCGCACGATACGGCTGATTTGCAGTGCCCAGAGACACAGAATCACCGCGAGGTTTCTCATGCCGAAATTCGGCAGCAGAAAGCCGATATCGCGGATGAAATAGCCGAGATAAACCGGATGCCGGACCCATCGGTAAGGTCCATTCACGACCACGCCGCGATTGCCCGGCAGCAGCCCGAACGAACGGCGCAGGCAGAGCTTCGCCCAGATCGAAAACAGCACGCCGCCGATTTGCAGCGTGGCGCCCACGGTATCCGGCAGCAGATGCAAGCCGGGCCGCAACTGGACGAACAGAAAATACCAGGTCGCGCCAAACGTCACGAAGATGCTGAACGGATGCCAGTCGCGCGCGCGTGGCAGACGCGCGACCAGCGCGACCGCAATCGTCACGGCTTCGCCGATCGCGAGAATCAACAAGGTAATACGCGATTCGTCGAGTCGATATTGTTTCAGCAGAGCGTGAAGAAACAGAAGCAATAGCAGCACGCTGCCGGTTCGCAACACGATTTCCACGGCGATTGCCGATGCTTTTGCGCCGCGCGTAGCCGCGGCGTCCGCTTTTGGCGGATCGGACGGGGTCGCGGGTGCAGGAGGAGACATGGATCGGCGCTCGACAAACTCAGGTTGGCTGCCGCGATAGCGGCGCAATGACGGCAGTTCATGCAATAACGGCCGCTAATTCGGATTTCTGTAGGGAATCGTAAGGCGTTGTAGTGAGTTGCGCCACTGATCATCTGTGCCGCATAAATCCGGCCCGGCGATGTTCTGGCGCCGCGAAGGCTAAAGTTCAGTAAGCACTTCGTCGTAAACAGATTGAAAAGCAGAGTGAATCGTTACACCCCGTAAGGAAAACCTGGAGGCGTAGAACGGATGAGTCTGTCGATCAATCTTTCGAATGCAGCGGCGCTGGCCGCGCAGGATTCCGCATTCGGCAATGCGAATGCGAGCGCATCGCTCCCGCTTTCTGCGGCGCTGGATACGTCTTCAGTGGAGTCGGTCGATAACGCGCCGGCGCTCACCGTGACGCTGGTCGATCCGAAGGATCACACGCGACTCGACAAGTATTTGAAGGCGCTCGGCGCGCCGCTGAAAATGGGTGTCGACGCGTCGAATATCGCCAATGCGATGGTGCCGCTGATGCAATCGGTGATTCAGCAGCGACCCGATCTGGCCAATGCGCAATTCGATTTCAAAGCGGATAACGGCGCAATTACCGTCACATCGCAATCGATGAGCGTCGCCGATAAAAGCTGGCTGCAAGGCACGCTCAATGGCGACATCGCACTCACGAGCGCCGTGCGGGCTTTTCACGACGACGCCGTCGAAGGCTACGCCACCTGGGCCGACGCCGATGGCAATCCGCTCTCTTCATCGGAAACCGAAGCCGTGAGCAAACAGGCGGACGGGCTGACGAGTTTCATGAGCCTGTTCCGCAATATCGGTTCCCTGGCTCAGTCGTCGATGATGACGGGCGGCACCTATCACACATCCAGCGGCGCGAAAGTGGACTTCTCGCAGGATCCCGGCAGCGCGTCCGGCCTGTTGAAATTCATGCAGGGCGTTCAGGCGGCGACGTACGGCACGGTCTCGTTCACGACGTCGTCCGGCCGCACGACATACGGTGTGATGCGCGGGAATATCTTCGAAATGAATAGCACGGCGATGCCGCAATTCTTTCCGCCGTCCGACACGCGTTCGATCGGTATTGACGAAACGGTCTAAATTCGCCGCGCGGTGACGCGCGCGAATTCAATGACGTTCAATGCGCGAGCGCCCAGATCAACGAGCCCGAAAACAGCGCCACGACCACCGAGGCGCAGCGCTGAATGAGCGCGGGCCGCAACAGCGGCAGACGGCCTTCGCGCGGCGCGGCGCCAATGGCGATCCACGCACAGCCAATCGGAATCAGCAGAATCGCGAATAGCGCCATGGCTTCGAGCCACATCGAAAAAGTGCCGAATGCCTCGGGCGGAAAAATCGAACCGGCAAACAGAATGGCTTTCGGATTGAGTACCGTCGCGCTAAATAGCGTGCGCGGGCCGATCACTTTAACGTTCGACGTTTCGACCGAATCGGCCGTGAGCCACAGACGTATTGCGAGCCACGCGAGATAAAGGCTGCTGGCGAGGCGCAGAATCTTGGGCAACCAGCTCAGCGATTGCGAAGCGTGCGTGAAGCAGAGGCCCCAGACCGTGATCGAGACGAGATAACCGGCCAGTTCGAAAGCGGTCAGATGCGCGGAGCGCCGAAAACCCTGTCTCAAGCCGGCGGCGGCGAGCAGGGTGTTGGTCGGTCCGGGCATGAGCAGCACGATCGCGCAGCCCGACGCCATCAGCGCGGCGGAGGAAATGGTGAGCATGAGGTGAGCACGAGTGGCCGATACGAGCGTGCAGCCCGTATCGAGCAAGCAGCGAGGCGGCAAAAAGGTAGGGTGGCCGCCAGAAGCGCGCAACCTTGCCGTGAGGCCGACATTCTACGACTTTTGCGACCGCTGTCTGGTTTAAGGCCAGGTTCACGCTTCTGCGAGCGCCGCGCCGTGAACGAGAAAGTTGCCAACGCAACCATATGCACGAACAACGCAAAGCGGGTTTTGCATTCAATCTATGCGGAATGAATCGTATTGACGATTCGAGGCTTTTCTGCCGTCCATTTCATGGCGAAGTTGAAAAATTGTTAAGCCATTGATTTAAAAGTGAGTATTGATTATAGTCGCGGGATTCTAAAATATTTCCGTGCTATCCCTAAATAAAGCTCATGAGATGCCGTTAAAGTGAGCGCGAGATCTCGGGCCTGTGTAGATGCAGGGCGGGAACAATAAACATACACCGTTCGGGGCGCGACACACTCGCTTGTGTTGCCGACACCACCTCCTATGCCTGATTTAGCCTGGACCTTGCCCGTGGCGCGATGGTCCTTCTGGTCTTCCACTTCGGAAAGCCCGCCTGCTGTTGCATTCGTCGATCCGATGATGCGCCGCCGGCTGAGTTCGCTTTCGCGGATGGCCCTGAAAGTGGCGGGCGATTGCGTCGATGCGAGCACGCCGGTGCGCGTGGTGTTCGCCTCGCGGCATGGCGAGTTGCGCCGCACGACCGACATTCTGGGCGACATCGAAGCGAGCAAACCGGTCTCGCCGAATGCGTTCAGCCTTTCGGTGCTCAATGCGATGTCGGGGCTGTTCGGCATCGCGCGTGGCGACCGTTCCGCCGCCACGGCGGTCTCGGCCGGTGCTGAAACGCTGGGCTATGCGCTGCTCGAAGCGCACGCGCAATACGCGAGCGACCCGGGCGCGCCGATCCTCGTGATTTACGCCGATGAACCGGCGCACGCACGTTACGGCGAAATCGAACAGGAAGTGCAGGGCGGCGCGTTCGCGCTGCTGCTCGATGCGGGCGAGTCCTCGCAAGGCCGCCTCGCGTGCTCGGTCGCGCCGGAAGCTTCCGCGCAAAATCACACGCAAAAACAGGCGCCGATCCGCAAATTCGCGACGCAAAGCGAAGCGCTGCATCACAGCCTGAGCGCGGGCGAAAGCGCAGCGTGGGACGGCGCTGGCGGCACCTGGCAATGGAGCTGGCATGCCGGCACGGCTTGATTACGGCTGGCGTCTGTTCGCCACGGCATTCAGTTTCGTGGTGTTCGGCGTGTGCGGGCTGCTGTTTTCGCTGGTCGCGTTTCCGCTTGCGTGCGTCTGGCCGCATCGCGCGTCGCGTCAACGCGCCATGTCGGCCATCATTCACGGGTTCTTTCGCGCGCTAGTCGCCGCGCTGCAGCGCGTGGGCGTCATGAAGCTCGACGTCGAAGGCGTGCAGGCGCTGCGCTCGGGCACGCCCGCGATCGTGGTCGCGAACCATCCGACTTATCTCGACGTGGTCGTGCTGCTTGCGCTGATGCCGTCGGCCTGCTGTGTCGTCAAGAACGCGCACTGGAGCAATCCGTGTCTGTGGGGCATCGTGCGCGCGGCCGAATACGTGAGCAACGCCGATCCGCAGGGCTTCGTGGAAGACTGCGCGCGCCAGCTCGCGAACGGCTACAGCATGATCATTTTTCCCGAGGGCTCGCGCAGTCCCGCGCCGAATCGTCTGCATGCGTTTTCGCGCGGTTTCGCGCATACGGCGCTGGAGGCCGGCGTGCCGATCCTGCCCGTGCTGATGCATTGCGATCCGCCCGCCTTCACCAAGCAGATGCGCTGGTATCACGTGCCGGAGCGGCCCTTTCGCATCACCGTGAACGTGCTGGCACCCATCGGCGTCGAGGGGCTCGCGCCGCGCGAGATGCCCTCGGCGCTCGCCGCACGCAACGTCACGCGCGCCATCGAGGCGCACATCACCCAGTACCTGTTCGACTATGGATTCTTTAAAACTGGAAATTAAGCAGCTCCTGATCGAGGCGCTCGATCTGGAGCACCTCACGCCCGCCGATATCGACGACGACGCACCGCTGTTCGATACCGACGGCGTGGGGCTCGATTCGATCGACGCACTGGAGATCGGCATCGTGCTGCGCCAACACTATCAACTGACCATCGCTGCCGACGACGAAAACGTACGCGGCCATTTTCGTTCGATCAGCACGCTCGCGGCGCTGGTCGCGGGTCATCGCAACGAAAACGAAACGCTGGAAGCCACTGCAGGCAAGGGGGATTGAATCATGAACGACGCAGAAATTCTCGGGCGCATCCGCGAGATCTTTCAGGAAAATTTCGACATCGAACCGTCGCGCGTCACGCCTGAAGCGCATCTGTTCGAAGAGCTGGATCTCGACAGCATCGACGCCGTCGATCTGGCGATCAAGCTGCAGGAAATGACGGGCCGCCGCATCAAGCCGGAAGAGTTCAAGTCGGTGCGCACGGTGGGCGACGTGATCGCCGCCGTGGAGTCGCTGCTCGCGACCCAGGCTTGAGGCTGTCCGTGACCGTTCGTTCCGCGCACGCCGACGCGCCGCTCGCGCCCGTCGCCGCGCGTGCGCCGGGCAAGCTGCGGCTGCTCGCCAATCTCGCCTATCCCGTCGTGATCCTGTGCGCGTGGCGCTGGGATTCGCCGCGTCTCGTCGGGCTGATGCTGCTCGCGCTGCTCTGGCTGCAACGCGTGGCGGGCACGGGCGCCATCGCGGCGCAACTGCGCAAGCTCACGCCCGTGGATTGGGCCGTGGCCATCACGTTGAACCTTGCTTCGGTGGCGATCGTGTTCACCGATAGCGCGCGAATCATGCGTCTGTATCCCGCGTTCGTGAATCTCGGGCTGCTCGTCGCGTTCGGCGCGACGCTCGTCAAAGGTCCGTCGATGATCGAGAAGTTCGCGCAGCGGACCTATCCCGAACCGCCCGCGCATATCGTGCGCTACACGCGCCGCGTCACGCAGCTCTGGTGCGCGTTCTTCGCCGCGAATGGCGCGTTTTCCGCGTGGACGGCGTTCGCCTGGCCGCCGAAGCTGTGGTCGCTTTATAACGGCGCGCTCGCGTATGCGCTGATCGGGCTGCTGATCGTGGGCGAGATCGCATGGCGCAAATGGATCATGCTGCCGCGCGCGGCGCGACAGGAGGGGCTGTGATCGCGCTGCACGCATTGCTCGCGGCGTCGGACCGCGAGGCGCAGACGGTAGTCTGTATCGAAGGCGCGAACGTCACGCGCTTCGCGACGTTTCAGGCGCATGCTTTGGGTATCGCGGCGCGTTTGCGCGAGCGCGACGCGCGGCGCATCGCGCTCTGGAGCGAGGACCCTTACGTGTTCGCGTGCGCGCTGTTCGGCGTGTTCGCGGCGGGCAAGGTGCCGGTGATCCCGGCCAACGCCACGCCCGGTTATCTCGCTGATCTGCGCGACGCTTACGACGCGGTGCTCGACGATAGCGAACTCGCCGCGTGGTGCGCCGATGGCGCGGTTGCCGGTTTGCCGTCGCTTGTATCGAGCGAATCGAGCGAACTGTTTGAATCGATCGACCCGCAAGCCCCGCTCACGCTGTTCACCTCGGGCAGCAGCGGCACGCCGAAGCCGGTCCACAAGACGCTCGCGCAATTCGACGCCGAAGTGCGCACGCTCGAAGCCGAATGGGGCGCGCTCCTCGGCGACGCGACCGTGCTCGCGAGCGTGCCGCATCACCATATCTACGGGCTGCTGTTCCGCGTGTTCTGGCCGCTGGCGGCGGGGCGGCCATTCGATCGCGCGACTTGCGCCGATCCCGCGCAATTGCAGTCGCGGATCGCGCAATGCAGCGCGACCGTGGTGGTCTCGACGCCCGCGCAGCTTTCGCGCTGGCCCGATCTGCCGGGCTTCGCGACGCTCGCGCCAGTGCCGCGCGCGTTTTTTTCGTCGGGCGGTCCGCTCTCCGCCGATGCCGCGCTGCGTTACGCCGCGACGTTCGGCGACGCGCCGCTGGAAATCTACGGCAGCACGGAGACGGGCGGCATCGCGTGGCGCCGTCAAAGCGAAACCGACGCGTGGACGCCCATGCACGGCATCGCCGTGCGCGCGGGCCTGGCGCAGGAATCCGGCGAATTCAGCGAAAGCAATGAAGTCAACGAAGCGATCCAGGGCGGCGCGCTCGAAGTCCGCTCGTCGCATCTGGGCCACGACGACTGGCATCGCACCGACGACCAGGCCGCGTTCGACGAAGCGGGGCGCTTCCGTCTGCGCGGCCGGCTCGACCGCGTCCTGAAGCTCGATGGCAAACGCGTCTCGCTCGGCGAACTGGAGAGTCGTCTGCTGCTGCATCCGGCGATTGCCGAGGTGCGGACCGCGCCGCTCGCGGGCGCGACGCGTCAGCGTATCGGCGCGCTCGTCGTGCTGTCCGCGCAAGGCCGCGAGACCTTGTGCCGCGAAGGTCGCGTGGCGCTCGTGAAGGCGCTGCGTCGTCATCTCGCTGCGTATTTCGATGCGATCGTGCTGCCGCGTCACTGGCGCATCCGCCGTGCGCTGCCGGTCGACGCGCGCGGCAAGATTCAGGCGCGCGCCGTGGCGCAGGCGTTCGCCGCGCGCGAAGAAGGCTTCGAACTGCTCGCGGAATGGGACGACACCGATCCCGCCGATCAAGCAGCCGCGTTGCCCGCCCGCGCCTTCGAAATGCGCGTGCCGCTGACGCTCGAGCATTTCGCGGGCCACTTTCCCGGCTTGCCGATCCTGCCGGGCGTGGTGCAGGTCGACTGGTCGCTGCGTTTCGCCGACGAATGGGTGCCGGGCGCACGCGCGCTCGCCACGATCGAGCAACTGAAATTCATGGCGCCGGTGCCGCCGGGCGTCGTGCTCAAGCTCGTGCTCAGGCACGACGCGCCGCGCCGCCGCATCGCGTTCGCGTGGCGCTTCGGCGAGCGCGACTGCGCCTCGGGTGTCATCGTGTACCGGGAGCCCGCATGAGCCTCGCGGCCTGCATCGTCATTCCGATTTACAACCACAAGGACGCGATCGGCGGCACGGTGGCGAATCTGGTCGTGCACGGCCTGCCGCTGTTCGTCGTCGACGATGGCAGCGACGCAGCCACGCAACAGGTGCTCGCCGATCTCGCGCAGCGCCACGCGGGTCAGCTCACGCTGCTGCGTCTGCCCGTGAACGGCGGCAAGGGCGCGGCGGTGATGGCGGGGCTGCGCGCCGCGCGCGACGCGGGCTACACGCACGCCTTGCAGATCGACGCCGACGGCCAGCATGACGCCGCCGACGTGCCGCGCTTTCTCGCCGCCGCCGAAGCGAATCCGCGCGCGGTCGTGCTCGGCCAGCCCGTCTACGACGAGAGCGTGCCGAAGGCGCGCCTCTACGGCCGCTATCTGACGCATGTGTGGGTGTGGATCGAAACGCTGTCGTTCACGATCCGCGATTCGATGTGCGGCTTCCGGCTCTATCCGCTCGATCTCGCCTGCGCGCTGATCGACAGCGTGAAGTTGCCCGAGCGCATGGACTTCGACATCGAAATTCTGGTGCGGCTGTACTGGCGTCGCGTTCAGTTCGTGTCGATTCCCACGGCCGTGACGTACGCGACCGATGGCGTCTCGCATTTCGACGTGCTCTGGGACAACGTACGGATCAGCCGCAGCCACACGCGGCTCGTCGCGGGCATGCTCGCGCGTCTGCCGCTGCTGCTCGCGCACAAGGTCTTGCCGCGCCGTCGCGAAAGTGCAAACGAAAACACAGACGCAAACGCGAGCACCGCGCCCTGGTGGCGGCGCGCCGAGCGTGGCAGCCGTCTCGGCATGAGCCTGCTCGCGCTGAGCTGCCGCCTGTTCGGGCGGCGCTTCACGGCGCTCTGGCTGCATCCGATCGTCGCGTATTTTCTGCTCACGGGCCGTCCGGCGCGCGAGGCGTCGCAGCGCTATTTCGCGCAGCTCGCGCACGCCGCGCCGCAACCTGGCACGCCGCAACCCGGCTGGCTCAGTTCGTACCGGCACATGCTCGCGTTCGCGCAATCGGGCTTCGACAAGCTCGCCGCGTGGACCGGCCGCGTGGACTTTTCCGACGTCGAAATCGACGACGCCCGCGCGCTCGATGCGCTGCTCGCGAGCGGACGCGGCGCGCTCGTGATCGGCTCGCATCTCGGCAATCTGGAAATGGCGCGCGCGCTCGCCGTGCGCGGCGCGCAGACGAGGGTGACCGCCATCGTCTACACCGAGCACGCGAAGCGCTTCAACAGCGTGCTGGCGGGCGCGAACCGCGATTTCACGCAGCATCTGGTGCCGGTGAGCGACTTCGGGCCGCAGACCGCGCTGATGATGCAGGAGCGCATCGAACGCGGCGAGTTGCTGGTGATCGTCGGCGACCGCACGCCCGCGCACGAAAGCGGACGCCTGACCGAAGCGCAGTTTCTCGGCGCGAGCGCGCCGTTCGCGCAAGGGCCCTACGTGCTCGCGCATGCGCTCGCGTGTCCCGTCTATCTGCTGTTCTGCCTGAAGGAGCGCAGCGGCTACCGGCTCTATTTCGAGCCGTTCGCCGAGCGCATCGAGCTGCCGCGACGCGGCCGCGCGGAACATATCGCGGACTGGGCGCAGCGCTTCGCGAGCCGCCTCGAACACCATTGCCGCAAGGCGCCTTATCAATGGTTCAACTTTTACGATTTCTGGGCGCGCCCCAGTGGGAAGACGAATGGCCGAACATGACCTGAGCGCCGACATGAGCCACGACATGAGCCAGGACCGCGCCGTGACCGCCGCGGTGGTGATCGGCGGCCGCCGTCTGACGATCGAGGACGTGGTGGCGGTGGCGCGCGAAGGCGCCGCCGTGCGGCTCAGCGACGACGCCGCCTGGCGCGCGCGCATCGCGCGCGGCGCGGAGTTCCTGCGTCGTCATCTCGATGCGGGCGCAACGGTCTACGGCGTCAACACGGGTTATGGCGACGCCTGCGTGGTCGACGTGCCGATGGCGCTCGTCGAGGCGCTGCCGCTGCAACTCACGCGTTATCACGGCTGCGGCATGGGCGAGTATCTCGACGATGCGTCCGCGCTCGCCGTGATCGCGCACCGCTTCGCGCACGGTCCGGGGCGCGAGCGCGCGTGGGCGATCTGGGGCATGTGCATGGGCATCGCGACCGCCATCGCGCCGTGGGTCGGCGGCGCGATCACGCAATGGGTCGGCTGGCGCTGGATCTTTCTGATGAATCTACCCGTGTGCGCGGTGCTCGCGTTCGGCGCGCGGCGCGCCATCGACGAGTCGCGCGATCCGCACGCCAAGCGCCTCGATCTGCCCGACGGCGCGCTTTTCGCAGCGGCGCTTTCGTGCGGCGTCTGGACGCTGATCGGCATTCCCGCGCACGGCTGGCAATCGGGCGCCACGCTCGGCCGGGGCGCGGCGAGCATCGCGCTGTTCGCGATCTTCGTCTGCAGCCAGCGCTGGCAGACCCGGCCGATGATCGATCTGGGCCTGTTCCGACGCGCGCGTTTCGTCGGCGCGCTGCTCGGCATGTTCGGTTACGCGGCGTGCGCTCAGGTCATGATGACGTTCCTGCCGCTCTATTTGCAGATCGC
>NZ_JAAGPN010000068.1:0-237 GCF_017104805.1 Paraburkholderia sp. Ac-20347
GAAAAAAAAAAGAAGCTCGCCACGAGCGATGCCGAAGCCCATCCCGCGTTCATGCCTAGTCAGCATCTTCTCGCGCACGAACGCCTACATCTCACAGCCACTCTCGGTTCGCGTCCGCCTGCCTACCTCACCGTGATCTGCCCTTTTACTAGCAGCTGCGAAATCAACCCCCACTCTACTGGTGCCACGCATGTGTCATTGACACTAGCAACTGGATACGCGGTCAATCTCTGCTAC
>NZ_JAAGPN010000069.1:0-37910 GCF_017104805.1 Paraburkholderia sp. Ac-20347
CGGCCGCGCCGCGCTCGCGGTGCCGTTCGTCGGCGCGCTGCTCACTACGTTGTGTGCGGCGCGCTGGAGCCGCGCGCTCGGCACCCTGCTCGCCGCCGGCACGCCGCTCGCCGACGCCTTCGATTCCCTCACGCACGCAAGCGGCAATGCCTTCTTCGACCACGCGAGCGCTGGCATCAGCGCTCGCCTGCGTCACGGCGAACGGCTCGCCGCCGCGATGCGCGCGGCGGGCTGCTTTCCGCTCGACGTGATCCAGCCGGTCGCGGTCGCCGAAGAATCGGGCGCGCTCGACGCCATGCTGCTCGACGTCGCCGCGCTCGCCGACCGTCAGGTGGACGAAAGAATCTCGCTCGTCGCGAGCCTGTGCGAACCGCTCGTGATCGTCGTGCTCGGCGCGCTGGTCGGCGGCCTCGTCGTCGCGATGTATCTTCCCATCATTCAACTGGGCAACGTGGTGTAGCATCGCTGCCAGATTACGATTCCCCGCTCATGCCCGTCTCCCTTGCTTCCGCCGATGCAGCTTCGTCCGCGCTGCCCTTCACCGCCGCCCTCGCGCTATTGCCGCCAGGCGTGCTGATGGGCTTCGCAATCGTCATCGGTCTCGTTGTCGGCAGTTTCCTGAATGTCGTGATCCACCGCCTGCCGATCATGCTCGAGCGCGACTGGCGCGCCGACGCAGCCGACGCGCTCGGCCACGCCGAACCCTCGGGCGAACTGTTCGCCGACGACGGTCTGCCCGCGCGCTACAACCTCTGGCTGCCGCGCAGCGCGTGCCCGCATTGCGGCCACATCCTGCGCGCGTGGGAAAACATACCGCTCGTCAGCTGGCTCGCGCTGCGCGGCCGCTGTTCGCATTGCCACGCGCGTGTGAGCGCTCGCTATCCGGCCATCGAGATCGCCAGCGCCGCCTGCGCCGCCGGCGTGCTGCTCGCGTTCGGCCCCTCGGGCAAGGCGCTTGCGGCGTTCGTGCTGTGTGCGGCGCTGATCGCCATGAGCGCTATCGACCTGGAACATCAGTTGCTGCCCGACGCGCTCACGCTGCCGCTCGTCTGGGCCGGACTGCTCGTCAATCTCGCGGAGACCTTCACCGATCTGCACGCCGCCGTGATCGGCGCAGTCGCCGGCTATCTTGCGCTCTGGTGCGTCTACTGGCTGTTCCGGCTGCTGCGCGGCGTCGAAGGCATGGGACACGGCGACTTCAAACTGCTCGCGGCGCTCGGCGCGTGGCTCGGCTGGAGCGCGCTGCCGCAGATCGTCGTCATCGCGGCGGTGGCCGGCGCGGTCGTCGGACTCGTTGCGACGGCGAGCGGGCGTATGCGTTTCGAGGAACCGCTGCCGTTCGGTCCTTATCTCGCGGCGGGCGCGCTCGTCACGCTGTTCGCGGGCACGCCGCTGTACGCCGCCTTCGCCTGGGGAACCTGATCGATGACGACAACGGACGCAACACGCGAGCCTTTCACACTCGGACTGACCGGCGGCATCGGCAGCGGCAAGTCCACGGTCGCCGACCTGTTTGCGGCGCGCGGCGTGCCGCTCGTCGACACCGACGTGATCGCGCATCGCATCACCGCGCCGGGCGGTCTCGCCATGGCGCCGATCGCCGCGCAATTCGGCCCCGAATTCGTCGCCGCCGATGGTTCGATGGATCGCGCGCGCATGCGCGCCCTCGTGTTCAGCGACGAAAGCGCGCGCAAGCGGCTCGAAGCCATCACGCATCCGCTGATCCGCGCGGAAACGGAGCGCGAAACGCGCGAGGCGAACGGTCCGTATGTGATCGTGGTCGTGCCGCTGCTCGTCGAATCGGGTGCGTGGAAATCGCGCGTCGCGCGCGTGCTCGTCGTGGATTGCAGCGTGGAAACGCAGATCGGGCGCGTGATGCGCCGTAACGGTTTCAGCCGCGAGCAGGTGCAGGCGATCATCGCGCGCCAGGCCACGCGCGAAGCGCGCCTCGCGGCCGCCGACGATGTGGTCGTCAACGACGGCGCCACGCTCGAGGCGCTCGCACAGGACGTCGAAATACTGCATCAGCGTTATCTCGCGCTTGCGGGCGCGCAAAACACCGCGCGATAGCAGACACGCCGATTCAAGGCGACCCGCAACAAAGCGCAAGAGTGCTTCCGGCATGCGCGAATGCGCTCGAATGGCGACTCGAATAGCGGCTCGAATATCGTTCAAGCGCAGTACAAACGCCGCGCGACACATTCCTGGCACGCAGCGGGCATAGCGTGTGAAGCAATCGCGAGCCGCATGCGATTGCGACGGCAGTCCCACAGCATTAGAATGTCCTGCAAATCCTTCACCGACCACGCCCGAGGCGAGCGCGCTTGATTCTTTACGAGTATCCCTTCAACGAGCGAATCCGGACGCTGCTGCGCCTTGAGGACCTGTTCGAGCGCTTCACGTTTTTCCTGACGCAGGAAGACCCGAGGGAACATCACGTCGCGCTCACGACGCTGTTCGAAATCGCGGAAGTCGCAGGCCGCGCCGACCTCAAATCGGACCTGATGAAGGAACTCGAGCGACAGCGTCAGACGCTCGCTCCGTTCCGCGGCAATCCCGGCATCGAACAGAACGCGCTCGA
This sequence comes from Paraburkholderia sp. Ac-20347, assembly GCF_017104805.1. Taxonomy (NCBI): domain Bacteria; kingdom Pseudomonadati; phylum Pseudomonadota; class Betaproteobacteria; order Burkholderiales; family Burkholderiaceae; genus Paraburkholderia; species Paraburkholderia sp. Ac-20347. The sequence continues at coordinate 2,582 of NZ_JAAGPN010000069.1, forward strand.
GTCCGTCCTCGGCGAAATCGAGCAGACGCTCGCGGGCCTCACGCAGATGCAGGGCAAGACCGGCCAGCATCTCGCGGACAACGAATGGCTCACGAGTATTCGCAGCCGCGCGATCATTCCGGGCGGCACCTGCAAATTCGACCTGCCGTCGTACTACGCGTGGCAACAACTGCACGCCGACCAGCGCCGCCAGGACATCGCCAAATGGGTCACGCCGCTGCTGCCGCTGCGCGACGCCGCGAGCATCGTGCTGCGTCTCGCGCGCGAATCGGGCCAGGCGTCGAAGGTCATGGCCATGCAGGGCAGCTATCAGCAGATGCTGTCGGGCCGCACGTATCAACTGATGCAGGTGCGCGTGGCGCCGGATTTGCGCGTGATCCCCGAAGCGAGCGCCAACAAATATATGCTGTGGGTGCGCTTCACGGTGCAGGACGGCGATCTGCGTCCGCGCGCCGTCGATCAGGACGTGCCGTTCCAGCTCACGCTCTGCAGCCTGTAAAGCGCGGCCAGGGCCAGCCACTTGCCAACCGCGCCGCCCGACGGCGGCGCACAGCTACTGAACGTTCGACCGAATGACCACTGTCGTGAAATGTCCGACCTGCGGCAAAGATGTCCGCTGGGTGCCGGAAAACCGCTTCCGCCCTTTCTGCTCCGAACGCTGCAAGCAGATGGATCTGGGCGCCTGGGCCGCCGAAAAGTACCGGATCGGCGGCAACGAAGAAGACACGCCGCCGGACGACGAAGCGCCGCCCACGGATACGCGTCAATAAGCGCGCACCGTCCGGTCCCGCCCCAATGAAAAAAGCCGCCGTGCTCGTCGCACAGCGGCTTTTGTCTTTACGGCGTCGCGCTCAGCTCACTCCGCCGCGAGCCACTCCAGCACGGGAATGGTGGCGGGCAGCAGCGGCTCGACGCTCGCCGGCAGCGACTGCCAGACGAACGCCTGACCTTCGCGACCATGCGGCTCGCCGGTCCACTCGGTGACCTTGCAGAAGTAGAGCCGCACGTAGGCATGCGGATAATCGTGTTCGAGCGTATGCCAGCGATGGCACGCCTTCACGTCGATACCCAGTTCTTCGTGCAGTTCGCGCGCCAGCGCGGCTTCCACCGACTCGCCCTTTTCCAGCTTGCCGCCCGGGAATTCCCAGTAGCCCGCGTAAGGCTTGCCCTCGGGCCGCTGCGCCAGCAGATAGCGCCCGTCCGGCTGCACCAGCACGCCCACGGCCACCTCGGTCACGGGACGCGCCTGCGGATTCTGCGCGCCGTCCTTGCCTTGCTCGCTCATGCCTCTTGCGCCTTCTTGCCCGACCAGTCGCGCGCGAATTGCCACGCCACGCGGCCCGAGCGCGAACCGCGCTCCAGCGCCCAGACGAGCGCGTCGCCGCGCGCCGATTCCACTTCGGCGTCGCTGCATTCGAAATGACGCAGCCAGTGGCCGACGATCGTCAGATAGTCGTCCTGCTTGAACGGATAGAAGCTGACCCACAGGCCGAAACGCTCCGACAGCGAGATCTTCTCCTCCACCACCTCGCCCGGATGAATCTCACCGTCGGGCATGTGCTTGTAGGTCTCGTTGTCGCTCATGTACTCGGGCAGCAGATGGCGGCGATTCGAGGTCGCGTAGATCAGCACGTTGTCCGACTGCGCGGCCACCGAGCCGTCGAGCGCCACCTTGAGCGCCTTGTAGCCCGATTCGCCGTCTTCGAACGAGAGATCGTCGCAGAACACGATGAAGCGCTCGGGACGCGTCGAGATCAGATCGACGATATCGCCGAGGTCGTGCAGGTCGTCCTTGTCGACTTCGATCAGGCGCAGGCCATCCTGCGCGTAGGCGTTCAGGCAGGCCTTGATCAGCGACGACTTGCCGGTGCCGCGCGCGCCCGTCAGCAGCACGTTGTTCGCGGGTTTCTTCTGTACGAACTGGCGCGTGTTGCGGTCGATGAGGTCCTTCTGGCGGTCGATATTCTGCAGGTCGTCGAGCGCGATCGTCGAGATCGCCGGCACGGGCTGCAGGAAGCCGCGGCCCTGGCGCTTGCGCCAGCGGAACGCCACCGCCGAGTTCCAGTCGACTTCGGGCGTCGCCGGCGGCAGCACGGCTTCGAGGCGGCCGAGCAGCGCTTCGGCGCGGGTCAGAAACTGTTCGAGCTTGTCCATTGCGTGGTGCGTAAAGTGATCGGAAACGGAGATCAGGAACGGTAGTCGGCGTTGATGCTCACGTAGTCGTGCGAGAGATCGCAGGTCCAGACCGTGGCTTCGGCGTTACCGCGGCCGAGCACCACGCGGATCAGGATTTCGCTCTTCTTCATGACGCGCTGGCCGTCTTCTTCCTGGTAGTCCGGATTGCGGCCACCCGCCTTCGCGACGAGCACGTCGTCGAGATAGAGGTCGATCTTGCCGACGTCGAGATCCGTCACGCCCGCGTAGCCGATCGCGGCCAGGATGCGGCCGAGGTTGGGGTCCGAGGCGTAGAACGCCGTCTTCACGAGCGGCGAGTGGCCGATTGCGTAGGCGATCTGGCGGCATTCGGCGACGTCCTTGCCGCCTTCCACCTGGATCGTCATGAACTTCGTCGCGCCTTCGCCATCGCGCACGATCAGTTGCGAGAGCGTCTGCGAGACTTCCGTGACGGCGTCGCGCAGCGCGGCGTACGCGGGCGAGTCCGTCGACGTGATCGCAGGCAGGCTCGATTTGCCCGAGGCGATCAGGATGAATGAGTCGTTGGTCGAGGTGTCGCCGTCGATCGTGACGCAGTTGAACGAGCGGTCGGCCACGTACTTCACGAGTTCGTCGAGCACCGGCTGCGCGACGTTCGCGTCGAACGCGAGGAAGCCGAGCATGGTCGCCATGTTCGGCTTGATCATGCCCGCGCCCTTGCTGATGCCCGTGAACGTGATCGTGTGGCCGTCGACGTCGATCTGGCGCGACACGGCCTTCGGCAGCGTGTCGGTCGTCATGATCGCCTGGGCGGCGTCGTACCAGTTGTCGGCCTTGCGGTTCGCGAGCGCGGCGGGCAGACCGGCCACGAGGCGGTCGATCGGCAGCGGTTCGAGAATCACGCCCGTCGAGAACGGCAGCACTTGCGACGGTTCGATGCCCGCCAGCTTCGCGAGCGCGTCGCAGGTTGCGCGCGTGTTCGCCATGCCCGGCTCGCCCGTGCCCGCGTTTGCGTTGCCCGTGTTGATCACGAGCGCGCGGATCCCCTTGCCGCCCGCGCGCACGTTCGCGAGATGCTCGCGGCACACCGTGACCGGCGCGGCGCAGAAGCGGTTGAGCGTGAACACGCCCGCGACGCTCGCGCTTTCATCGACGGAAATCACCAGCAAGTCCTTGCGGTTGGGCTTGCGGATATGCGCTTCGGCCCAGCCGAGCGTCACGCCGGCGACCGGATGAAGTTGGGCAGGATCGATCGAGGGGAAATTGACAGCCATGAGGGCGACCTGTCGAAAAGGCAATGCCGGCCGCGGCGCCTGAAGGCCGGGCCGGCATCGAGGATTCATAACGCAAGGCCCGCCATGATGAGCGGGCCACCGGAATCAACGCGCAAGCACGTCATGAAGCAGGCGGCGCGCCCGTCGTGCAACTTGCGCGACGGATGCGCCACGCCGCATCACGCGATCTTGCCGTGGCACTGCTTGTACTTCTTGCCGCTGCCGCACGGGCACGGGTCGTTGCGGCCGACCTTCGGCACGCCGTCCGCGCCAAGCGCTTCGTGGCTCATGGCCGCGCCGACCATCGCCGCGGCGGCGTCCGCCGCGACCGGAGCGGCCGCCGGCACGCCTTCGCCCGCTTCGGCGAACTCGGCATGACGGAACTCGACATTCTCCAGATGGCCGCCCTGCTCTTCCATCTGCTCGGCGGCGTCTTCGAGCTGCTCCTGCGACTGGATCTGCACGTTCATGACGATGCGCGTGACTTCCGTCTTCACGGCGTCGAGCATCGCGGCGAACAGTTCGAACGCTTCGCGCTTGTATTCCTGCTTCGGGTTCTTCTGCGCATAGCCGCGCAGATGGATGCCCTGACGCAGATGGTCGAGCGCCGCGAGGTGTTCGCGCCAGCTGCGGTCGAGCGTCTGCAGCATGACCGAGCGCTCGAACCCGCTGAACGATTCGCGGCCCACGAGCGCGACCTTCTGCTCGTACGCTTCGTCGGCGGCGGCCAGCACGGCTTCGAGAATCTCGTCCGCATCGATCGACGACGACTCGTTGATCATTTCCTGGATCGCGAGGTCGAGCTGCCATTCGTTGCGCAGCACTTCCTCGAGCTCGGGCACGTCCCACTGCTCTTCGATGCTGCCCGCCGGCACGAACTGACGCACGATCTCGGTGATCACGCCATGACGCATCGCGCCGATGGTTTCGGTGATGTCGTGCGCTTCGAGCAGTTCGTTGCGCTGCTGGTAGATCACCTTGCGCTGGTCGTTCGAAACGTCGTCGTATTCGAGCAGCTGCTTGCGGATGTCGAAGTTGCGCGCTTCGACCTTGCGCTGCGCCGACTCGATCGAACGCGTGACGATGCCCGCCTCGATCGCCTCGCCTTCCGGCATCTTCAGGCGGTCCATGATCGCGCGCACGCGGTCGCCCGCGAAAATGCGCAGCAGCGGATCTTCGAGCGAGAGATAGAAGCGCGACGAACCCGGATCGCCCTGACGGCCCGCACGGCCGCGCAGCTGGTTGTCGATACGGCGCGACTCGTGACGCTCGGTGCCGATGATGTGCAGACCGCCCGCGGCCTTCACCTGATCGTGCAGCGTCTGCCATTCGTCGTGCAGCTGCTGGATGCGGCGCGCCTTTTCGTCGGCCGGAATCGCTTCGTCGGCCTCGATGAACGCCGCCTGCTTCTCGGCGTTGCCGCCCAGCACGATGTCGGTGCCGCGGCCTGCCATGTTGGTGGCGATGGTGATGCGCTTCGGACGGCCGGCTTCGGCGACGATCGCAGCTTCACGGCCGTGCTGCTTGGCGTTGAGCACGTCATGCGGCAGACCCGCCTGCGTGAGCAGATGCGAGAGCAGTTCCGAGTTTTCGATCGACGTCGTACCGACCAGCACCGGCTGGCCACGCTCGTAGCATTCGCGGATGTCGCGAATCACGGCGTCGTAGCGCTCCTTGGCCGTCTTGTAGATCTGATCCTGCTTGTCGATCCGCTTCGGCACGCGGTTGGTCGGCACCACGACCGTTTCGAGACCGTAGATCTCGTTGAATTCGTACGCTTCCGTGTCCGCCGTACCCGTCATGCCCGAGAGCTTGGCGTACATGCGGAAGTAGTTCTGGAACGTGATCGACGCGAGCGTCTGGTTCTCGCTCTGGATCTTGACGTGTTCCTTCGCTTCCACGGCCTGATGCAGCCCGTCCGACCAGCGGCGGCCGGCCATCAGACGGCCCGTGAATTCGTCGACGATCACGACTTCGCCGTTCTGCACGACGTAGTGCTGATCCTTGAAGAACAGCGTGTGCGCGCGCAGCGCGGCGTACACGTGGTGCATCAGCGTGATGTTCTGCGGCGCATAGAGACTTTCGCCCTCGCCGATCAGGCCCCACTCGGCGAGCATGCGCTCGGCCTTTTCGTGACCCGATTCCGTGAGGAACACCTGACGCGCCTTTTCGTCGAGCGTGTAGTCGCCCGGCTTTTCGACGCCCGTGCCGTCGGCCTTCTCTTCGCCGATCTGGCGTTCGAGCAGCGGCGGCAGCGCGTTCATGCGCACGTAGAGTTCGGTGTGATCTTCGGCCTGGCCCGAGATGATCAGCGGCGTACGCGCTTCGTCGATCAGGATCGAGTCCACTTCGTCGACCACGGCGAAATTCAGCGCACGCTGCACGCGCGCTTCGGTCTCGTAGACCATGTTGTCGCGCAGGTAGTCGAAGCCGAACTCGTTGTTCGTACCGTAGGTGATGTCGGCGTTATAGGCTTCCTGCTTCATGCCGTGATCCATCTGCGACAGATTGATGCCGACAGAAAGACCGAGGAAGTTATAGAGACGCGCCATCCACTCGGCGTCGCGCTGGGCGAGGTAGTCGTTCACCGTGACGACGTGCACGCCGCGGCCCGAGAGCGCATTGAGGTACACGGGCAGCGTGGCGACGAGCGTCTTGCCCTCGCCCGTGCGCATTTCGGCGATCTTGCCGTAGTGCAGCACCATGCCGCCGATCAGCTGCACGTCGAAGTGACGCATCTTCAGCACGCGCTTGCTGGCCTCGCGGCAGACGGCGAACGCTTCGGGCAGGAGTTCGTCGAGCGACGTGCCCTTGGCGACGCGCTCCCGGAATTCGGTGGTCTTGGCGCGCAGTTGCTCGTCGGTGTACTGCTCGATCGTCGGTTCGAGCGCGTTGATCGCCGCGACCGTCTTCTGATATTGCTTGATCAGGCGCTGATTGCGGCTGCCAAAGATTTTCTGTAAGAAACCGGTGGTCATCGGATCGGTGTCTGCGTCGCGGCTTCGGCCGGGATTCCTGCGCGGCTCGTATGCGCCCGGATTGCGCCAGGTTTGCATACGACTCGCGCCACGCACCCGGATCGGAGAGACCTCGGCGGCTTAAGCCCAAATTGGTGGATTCGAATCGGGCATTTTAGCACGCACCCTTGACACCGCCTGTGTCGGCTCAGTGATCGGTGCAGCCGCCCTGCCCGCGCTGACGCGCCCCCGCAGCGGCGCGCGACGCGTGGCGGCCACTCCACGAGACGCGTGGAGGGAAAGCGCGCAAGCTACAATCACGTCATTGCCGCGCAACCCGCGCGCGCTCCCATTCCTGCCACATGAGCCGTTTCTCGCCGATTTCAAGGCCTGGCGCCCCGCGCGCGCCCGGCGCTGCACGCAGCCCCGGCGGATCGCGCAAGTCCGGCGCGCCGCGTGCGCCGCAGCTGCTCACCGAAGTGCTGAGCCGCACCGACGCGTTCGCGCCGCTGCGCGCGGGCGTCGAGCAGATCGCGGCGATCCAGCGCGATCTGGGCGCGCTGCTGCCCGATTACCTCGCGACGAGCATCGAACCCGGCTTCATCAAGGACGGCAAGCTCGCGCTGTTCGCCGCGCACAACGCGCTCGCGGCGCGCCTGCGCCATCTGGAGCCGCGTCTCGTCGCCGACCTGCAGGCGCGCGGCTGGCCGATCGACGGCGTACGCATCCGCGTGCGTCCGCAGGCGGTGAAGGAGCCGCCGCAGCCGAAGCAGGCGCGCATGACGCCAGTCGGCGCCGCCGCGCTCGCCACGCTCAGCGAGACGCTGCCACCCTCGCCGCTGCAGGAAGCGCTCGCGAAGATGGCGGCGCGGCATCTCAGACGCCGCTAGACGCCAGGCGCTCCGCGACGCGTCGCCGCAGGCACGCAATATCGGCGTGAAAAACAAAAAGGGTGGCATATCGCCACCCTTTTTCATATCTGCACAATCTGCGCCGAATATCGGCGCCGAAGATCAGGCAAACGCCGTTTGCGCCTCGTAACCGAAGCCGCGCGGCGCCTTCTGCGTGTCGTCGAACGTGACGATCTCGTAGGCGTCTTCATGTGCCAGCAGCTCGCGCAGCAGCGCGTTGTTCAGGCCGTGGCCCGACTTGTACGCGTCGTACGCAGCCAGCAGCGGATGACCGACCACGTACAGATCGCCGATCGCGTCGAGCATCTTGTGCTTCACGAATTCGTCGTCGTAGCGCAGGCCGTCGTTGTTCAGGATGCGGTACTCGTCGAGCACGATCGCATTGTCCATGCTGCCGCCGCGCGCGAGGCCCAGCTCACGCATCATTTCGACTTCGTGCGCGAAGCCGAACGTGCGCGCGCGCGCGATTTCACGCACGTACGAGGTGTTCGCGAAGTCGACTTCGAGCGCCTGACCGGTCTTGTCGACGGCCGGGTGGCGGAAGTCGATGGTGAACTTGAGCTTGAAGCCGAAGAACGGGTCGAGGCGCGCGAACTTGTCGCCGTCGCGCACTTCCACGGTCTTCTTCACCTTGATGAACTTCTTCGGTGCGTTTTGCTCTTCGATGCCCGCCGACTGGATCAGGAACACGAACGACGAAGCGCTGCCGTCCATGATCGGAATCTCTTCAGCCGTGACGTCGACGTAGAGATTGTCGATCCCAAGACCCGCGCAGGCCGACATCAGATGCTCGACCGTCGAAACGCGCGCGCCGTCTTTCTGCAGCACGGAGGCAAGGCGCGTGTCGCCGATCGACATCGCCGAAGCGGGGATGTCCACGGGGGTCGGCAAATCCACGCGCGAAAACACGATGCCCGTGTCCGGCGCCGCCGGGCGGAGCGTCAGGTCGACCTTGCGGCCCGAATGAAGGCCGATGCCGACCGTCTTCACGATCGATTTGATGGTTCGCTGCTTCAACATAGTGTTCTGCTCATTGAAAATCCCAATCGGGACTTTTTAACTCATAGCGCGAATTATACTCCAAGTATGCAGAAACCGTCGTCGTCCCGGGCGTGACAATCTGTTTCCCGTTGTTACTCTGACGGGAGTTGTCGGGATGGACGACGGGCCGATGACCGGAACGGAGGCGTTCCCGGCCATCGGCCCGCACGGCTTGAGGTAATCGCCCGTCACATTTACGGTGCCGGCCCGTTGCGCAAGGGCAACGCTGGGACGGCGAACGCGTTCATGCGGGGCTCAGCGCAGCCAGGATGCTCGCGGCATCGCTGACTTCGAATTTGCCGGGCGCTTCGACGTTCAGCGTCTTGACCACGCCGTCGTCGATCACCATGGCGTAGCGCTGGGACCGAATGCCCATGCCACGCGCCGACAAATCCTGCTCCAGACCGAGCGCACGGGTGAACGCCGCGCTGCCGTCGGCCATCATGCGTACCTTGCCCGAGGTCCGCTGATCGCGCCCCCACGCGCCCATCACGAACGCGTCGTTGACGGACACACACCAGATTTCGTCGACGCCCGCCGCGCGCAGCGCGTCGAACTGTTCGACATAACCCGGCACGTGCTTCGCCGAGCAGGTGGGCGTGAAAGCGCCGGGCAATCCGAAGATCACCACGCGCTTGGCCGCCGTCTGCTCGCGCACGCCGAAGCTGTTAGGCCCCAGCGTGCAGCCCGCGCGCTCGTCTTCGATGAACTCGAAGAGGGTCGCATCGGGCAGCGTTTCACCCTGTTTGATCATGACTCGTCCTTCACATCGATGCGCAAGGCACGTCGGCACGCAGCATCGGGCCATCATACGCCCGGTCGCGATGGACCGAAAAAACCGCCGGCGCCCGCTTCGCGCATAGGAAATGCGTGCTGGCGACGCGCCTGACAACGTCGGCCGGAATCCGGGCAACTTCGCACGGTGCGTCGAAACGCAGCGGGCAAGCGTCCCAGCCGGGCATCCACAGGGATGCGGCGTTGCGCGTTCTTTCCCGTCTTCTCGCGACATGCAGCCTGCCTGACCGTCCGCGGGCGGGGCGCAAGCCAATGCGCCACGCCGCAGCCGGATCTGAGCAGTGCGCAGTCCGCCTTAGTCCGCCTGCTTGCGCAGGAACGCCGGGATGTCGTACGTGTCGACGCCCTTTTCCTGCAGCGCCTGCACATGCGAAGCCGCGGTGTCGCGCGACGTGCGCCACACAGCCGGCGTGTCGAGCGCGCCGTAGTCGGCGGTGTTGGGCGGCGGTGCGTACGAATGCGGCGCGGCGGCAACCGGATGGTTGTCCGTGCCCGTGCGCAGCAGCGTCATCGGTGCGGCTTGCTGCTTCGATGCGGCAGCGCGGCCGAGGCCCGTTGCCACCACCGTCACGCGCAGCGCGTCGCCCATCGCGTCGTCGTACACGGCACCGAAGATCACCGTGGCGTCTTCCGCCGCGTAGCTCTTGATGGTGTTCATGACTTCACGCGTTTCCGACAGACGCAGCGAACGGCTCGACGTGATGTTGACCAGCACGCCACGCGCGCCCGACAGATCGACGCCTTCGAGCAGCGGGCTTGCGACCGCCTGTTCCGCGGCCAGACGCGCGCGATCGACGCCGGCCACCGTGGCCGTGCCCATCATCGCCTTGCCCTGCTCGCCCATCACCGTCTTCACGTCTTCAAAGTCGACGTTCACCAGACCGTCGACGTTGATGATTTCGGCGATGCCCGCAACTGCGTTGTTCAGAACGTCGTCCGCGCACTGGAAGCACTTGTCCATCTCGGCGTCATCGCCCATCACGTCGAACAGCTTGTCGTTCAGGACGACGATCAGCGAGTCGACGTGATCCTCCAGTTGCTGCGAGCCGGCTTCCGCCACGCGCATGCGCTTGCCACCTTCGAATTCAAACGGCTTGCTCACGACACCGACCGTGAGAATGCCCATTTCCTTGGCGATCTGCGCGACCACGGGCGCTGCACCCGTACCCGTGCCGCCGCCCATGCCGGCGGTGATGAACACCATGTGCGCGCCGCGCAGTGCGTCGGCGATGCGCTCGCGTGCTTCTTCAGCGGCGGCGCGGCCCATTTCCGGCTTCGCACCCGCGCCCAGACCCGTGCTGCCCAGCTGGATCACGGCCGGCGCGCGCGAACGCGAGAGCGCCTGGGCGTCCGTGTTCATCACGATGAAGTCGACGCCTTGCACGCCGCGGTTGATCATGTGCTGAACGGCATTGCCGCCAGCGCCACCGACGCCCACCACCTTGATGATGGTGCCGTTGGTTTCCGTTTCCAGCATCTGGAATTCCATGTTGCCTCCGTCAAGAAAAAGATTCCGCTCCTCGGCAGTTATTCAGGGAGAGTCGGGCAACCCTCCACTGCGCGCCAGCCGCCGTCACCAGCGCTATCGGTCTCTGCTTTAACCCTTGTTGCTGCGTTAGCTGCTTCAACCTGTCGGCGCGGTATCAGAAGTTACCGAGGAACCAGTCCTTCATACGCGTGAAGACCTGGCCCATCGATCCCGACTGCACCGCTACCTTGCGGCCGCGCATACGCTGCGCGCGGCCTTCCGCCAGCAGACCCATCGCCGTCGAATAGCGCGGATTGCGCACGACGTCGGCGAGACCGCCCGCGTACTCCGGCACGCCAATGCGCACCGGCTTCAAAAAGATGTCTTCGCCCAGCTCGACCATGCCCGGCATCATCGCCGCGCCGCCCGTGAGGACGACGCCCGAGCTCAGCAGTTCTTCGTAACCCGACTCGCGCACGACCTGCTGCACGAGCGAGAACAGTTCTTCGACGCGCGGCTCGATCACGGCCGCCAGCGCCTGGCGCGACAGCGTGCGCGGACCGCGCTCTCCCAGACCCGGCACTTCGATCATCTCGTCCGGATCGGCGAGCGCCTGCTTCGCGATGCCGTAGCTCACCTTGATGTCTTCCGCGTCCGGCGTGGGCGTGCGCAGCGCCATCGCGATGTCGCTCGTCACCTGGTCGCCGGCGATCGGAATCACCGCCGTGTGACGGATCGCGCCTTCGCTGAAGATCGCGATGTCCGTCGTGCCGCCGCCCACGTCCACCAGCACCACGCCGAGTTCCTTCTCGTCGTCGGTGAGCACCGCCAGCGACGACGCCAGCGGTTGCAGGATCAGGTCGTTCACTTCGAGGCCGCAGCGGCGCACGCACTTCACGATGTTCTGCGCCGCGCTCACCGCGCCCGTGACGATATGCACCTTCACTTCGAGGCGGATGCCGCTCATGCCGATCGGCTCGCGCACATCTTCCTGACCGTCGATGATGAATTCCTGCGTGAGGATATGCAGCACCTGCTGGTCGGTCGGGATGTTGATCGCCTTCGCGGTTTCGATCACGCGCGCCACATCGGTCTGCGTGACTTCCTTCTCCTTGATGGCGACCATGCCGCTCGAGTTGAAGCTGCGGATATGGCTGCCTGCGATGCCGGTGAACACGTTAGTGATCTTGCAGTCGGCCATGAGTTCCGCTTCTTCGAGCGCACGCTGGATAGACTGCACCGTGGCCTCGATGTTCACCACCACGCCCTTCTTGAGACCTTTCGATTCGCTCTGGCCGAGGCCGATCACCTCGTAGTGGCCCTCGCCCTTCAATTCGGCGACGACGGCCACCACCTTCGACGTCCCGATGTCGAGGCTGACCAGCAGATCCTTATAGTCTTTACTCATATCGTGCTCGTTGCGTGTGATGTGCTGTTACTTCTTGCCGGGGCCCGGCGTGTCGTTGATGAACCGCATGCCGGCGGCCCGAATCGCGAAACCGTTCGGATAGCGCAAGTCCGCATACTCGATGTCCTTCCCCCAGCGTTGCGTGACCGCCGACCACGCGGCGATGAGGCGATGCGCGCGCTCGCCGAGCGTGTCGGCGTTGCGCTCGCGGCCAAGCTCCACTTCCGTGCCATTCGACAGCTTCACTGTCCACGCGTAACGCGACGACAGCGTGACTTCGTCGGGCTCGATGCCAAGTGGCGCGAACCACTTCTGCAGATCGCGATAGCGCGCGACCACTTCGGGCGCGGTGCCGTCGGGACCGTCGAACGCGGGCAGATCTTCGTCGAGCTCGCCCTGGTTCGCCGTGAACAGTTCGCCATCGGTGCTCACGAGCTGATCGCTGCCCCACGTGCCGAGCGGCTTGTACTCTTCGAGCGACACCGCCAGCGCATTCGGCCAGACGCGGCGCACGCTCGCATGGCGCACCCACGGCATCTGCTCGAACGCGGCGCGCGCGGTATCGAGATCGACGGTGAAGAAGTTGCCCTTGAGCCGGCCGACCACGCTCGCGCGCACCGTCGGCGCGTTGATGTGCTCGGTGTCGCCCTCGATGCGGATCTCGCGCAGCGCGAAGTTCGGACGCTGCACGAGCCAGTAGCAGCCAGCCGCCAGAAGCGCGAGCGCGAGCAGCGCGTGCAACGCGTTGGCGGCAAGGTTGAGCTGGCGTACGTTATTCCACATGTCGAGATTGTCGATTCAATGCACGGACTGCAATTCGTCGGTCAGAGATTAATTAAGGGTTCAATCTTTCAGCGTGAGTGCCAGCACGCGCACCACGAGCTCCGGATACTCGATGCCCACCGAACGCGCGGCCTTCGGCGGCAGCGAGTGATCGGTCATGCCGGGCGCCGTGTTCACTTCGAGGAAATACGGGTTGCCTGCACGGTCCATCATGAAGTCGGCGCGGCCCCAGTCGGTGCAGCCGAGCACGTCGAACGCGCGGCGCGCGAGCTTCTTCAGTTCCGCTTCCTTCTCCGGCGCGACGCCGCACGGGATCAGATACTGCGTCGTGTCGAGGATGTACTTCGCGTCGTAGTCGTAGAACTCGCCGGCCGGCACGATCTTGATGATCGGCAGATCGAGGTCGCCCGCGATGCACGCGGTGTACTCGCCGCCGCCTTCGATGCTCTTTTCCACCAGCACGATCTTGTCGTGCTTCGCGGCTTCTTCGAGCGCCGGCACGAGTTCGGCGGCCTGCTTCACCTTGATGACGGCCACGCTCGAGCCTTCGCTCGCGGGCTTCACGAACAGCGGCAGACCGAGCTTGGCGACGATTTGCGGCGCGCGCGCCGCGAAGTCGTCGCCGCGCAGCACGGCTTCGAACGCCGGCGTGGGAATGCCCAGTTGCTGCCACACGAGCTTGCTGCGGAATTTGTCGAGACCGAGCGCCGAACCGAGCACGCCCGTGCCCGTATAACGAATGCCGTAGAAGTCGAGCGCGCCCTGGATCTGGCCGTTCTCGCCATAGCCGCCATGCAGCGCGTTGAACGCGCGCACGAAGCCTTCCTCCTTGAGCGCCGACAGCGGACGCTCGGACGGATCGAACGCATGCGCGTCGATGCCGGCGCTTTGCAGCGCCTGCAGCACGAGCGAGCCCGACTTGAGCGACACCTCGCGCTCGGCGGACACACCGCCGAGCAGCACGGCCACCTTGCCAAACTGCTTCGGGTCGATCTTCTCGAATGGGGTATCGATACTGCTCATGTCGCTCACGCCTTTTGTTCCTGTTGCGCGATCCGGCCCGGCACGCCGCCGATCGAACCCGCGCCCATCGTAATCACCACATCGCCGTCGCGGACCACCGCGGCCAGCGCGTCCGGCATCTCATCCACCGTTTCGATAAACACCGGCTCGACCTTGCCCGCCACGCGGATCGCGCGCGCGAGCGCCCGGCCGTCGGCCGCGACGATCGGCGCTTCGCCCGCCGCGTAGACGTCGGTGAGCACGAGCGCGTCGGTCGTCGACAGCACGCGCACGAAGTCTTCGAAGCAATCGCGCGTACGCGTGTAGCGGTGCGGCTGGAACGCCAGCACGAGACGGCGGCCCGGAAACGCGCCGCGCGCGGCCGCAATTGTCGCCGCCATTTCGACCGGATGGTGGCCGTAATCGTCGATCAACGTGTAATGACCGCCGCCGTTGACCGGAATTTCGCCGTAACGCTGAAAACGACGGCCTACGCCGTTGAATTCGGCCAGCGCGCTCTGGATGAACTCGTCCTTCACTTCGAGCTCGGTCGCGATCGCGATGGCCGCGAGCGCGTTTTGCACGTTGTGATCGCCCGGCAGATTCAGCACGATGTCGAGCGACGGCGCATCTTCGCGCATCGCCGTGAAATACATCTTGCCGTCGCGCGGCACCACGTTCACCGCGCGCACCTGGGCGTCCGGCGCGAAGCCGTAACGGATGATCGGCTTCGAGACGAACGGCAGAATTTCCTTCACGTTCGGGTCGTCGACGCACAGCACCGCGATGCCGTAGAACGGCAGGCGATGCGTGAACTCGATGAACGCCTGCTTCAGGCGCGCGAAGTCGTGCCCGTAGGTGTCCATGTGATCGGCGTCGATGTTCGTGATGACTTCGATCACCGGGAAGAGATTCAGGAACGAGGCGTCCGACTCATCGGCTTCCGCGACGATGAAGTCGCCCGTGCCCAGACGCGCATTCGCGCCCGCGCTGTTCAGGCGGCCGCCGATCACGAAGGTCGGATCGAGCCCGCCCGCCGCCAGCACGCTCGCGACCAGCGAGGTGGTCGTGGTCTTGCCGTGCGTGCCCGCGATCGCGATGCCCTGTTTCAGGCGCATGAGTTCCGCGAGCATCACGGCGCGCGGCACGATGGGAATGCGGCGATGGCGCGCGGCCAGCACTTCGGGGTTGTCGCTGCGCACGGCCGTGGACACGACCACGGCGTTCGCGCCTTCGATGTTCTCTGCGTCGTGGCCGATCGCGATGCGCGCGCCGAGCGCGGCGAGGCGGTCGGTGACCGCGTTCTTCGCGAGGTCCGAGCCGCTCACGTGATAGCCGAGGTTGACGAGCACTTCGGCGATGCCGCTCATGCCCGCGCCGCCGATGCCGACGAAATGGATGTGTTTGACGATGTGTTTCATTGCTTTCCTCCCGCGCTTACGCCCGCCACGGCCGCGCAGATGCGCGCGACCTGATCGGCGGCGTCGGGTTTCGCGAGCGCGCGAGCGCGCTCTGCCATTTCCGCCAGCGATTCTCTGGTTTGTTGCTTGAGCCAATCCGCGAGCGCCTCTGCCGAGAGCTCGCGCTGCTGCACCACGCGCGCCGCGCCCTGCTCCGCGAGGAACGCCGCGTTGGTGGTCTGGTGGTCATCGACCGCGTAGGGGAACGGCACGAACAGCGCCGCCACGCCCACCGCCGCGATCTCGGCCACGGTCATCGCGCCCGAACGGCAGATCACGAGATCCGCGCGCTCATAGGCGCTTGCCATGTCGTCGATGAACGGCACGAGTTGCGCCGCTTCGCCCGGCTCGATACCGGCGTCGAGATAGTTCTGACGCAGCGCGTCGATATGCTTCGCGCCCGCCTGATGCACGACCTGCGGACGCTCGCCCTGCGCGAGCATCGACAGCGCGCGCGGCACGACTTCGTTGAGCGCCGCCGCGCCGAGACTGCCGCCCACGACGAGCACGCGCAGCGGACCGCTGCGCTGCGCGTAACGGTCCTTCGGCTGCACAACGTGTTCGAGTTCCTCGCGGATCGGATTGCCGGTCCACTCGGCGTGCGGCAGCGCGCCGGGGAACGCCACGAGCACGCGCTTCGCGAGTTTCGCGAGCACCTTGTTCGCGAGGCCCGCGATCGAGTTCTGTTCGTGCAGCACGAGCGGACGGCCCGAGAGCGCGCTCATCACGCCCGCCGGGAACGTGATGTAGCCGCCCATGCCGAGCACGACGTCGGGCTTCACGCGGCGCAGCGCTGCGAGACTTTGCGTGCAGGCGCGCAGCAGGTTCAGCGGCAGCATCAGCTTGGTCTTGATGCCCTTGCCGCGCACGCCGCCGAAACGCACGTATTCCATCGCGATGCCGTGCTTCGGCACGAGCGTCGCTTCCATGCCCGCGGGGTTGCCGAGCCACACCACGCGCCAGCCCCACTGCTCCATGCGATGCGCGACGGCGAGCCCCGGGAACACGTGTCCCCCGGTGCCGCCGGCCATCACCATGAGCGTGCGCGTTGCTGCGGTCATACCTTGCCTCCGCGCATCAAAACCCGGTTCTCGTAATCGACGCGCAGCAGCAGCGCCACCGCGATGCAGTTCAGCAAAATGCCCGAGCCGCCGTAGCTCACGAGCGGCAACGTGAGACCCTTGGTCGGCAGCAAGCCGAGGTTCACGCCCATGTTGATGAAGGCCTGCGCGCCGAACCACACGCCGAGCCCCTTCGCGACCAGACCGGCGAACGTGCGGTCGAGCGCGAGCGCCTGGCGGCCGATCTCGAACGAGCGGCGCACGATCCAGTAGAACAGCAGGATCACGATCAGCACGCCGACGAAACCGAGTTCCTCGCCGATCACGGCGAGAATGAAGTCGGTGTGCGCTTCGGGCAGATAGTTGAGCTTTTCGACGCTGCCGCCGAGGCCCACGCCGAACCATTCGCCGCGGCCGAACGCGATCAGCGAGTGCGTGAGCTGATAGGCCTTGCCCTGCGCGTAGCGGTCGTCCCACGGATCGAGGTACGCGAAGATCCGCTCGCGACGCCACGGCGACGCCCACACGAGCAGCGTGAAGGTGCCGACCGCCGTGGCCACGAGGCCGCCGAACAGCTTGCCGTTCACGCCGCCGAGGAACAGCACGCCCATCGCGATCGCCGCGATCACCATGAACGCGCCCATGTCCGGCTCGAGCAGCAGCAGCGCGCCCACGACGCCCACGGCGAACGCCATCGGCAAGAAGCCCTTGGCGAAGCTGTGCATGTATTCCTGCTTGCGCACCGTGTAGTTCGCGGCGTAGATCGTCACCGCGAGCTTCATGATTTCCGACGGCTGCATGTTGGTGATGCCGAGCGGAATCCAGCGGCGCGCGCCGTTCACGCCCTTGCCGATGTGCGGAATCAGCACCACGACGAGCATGCCCAGCGCGATCAGAAAGAGCTTGGGCGCGTAACGCTCCCAGACCGAAACCGGAATGCGGAACGCGATCAGCGCGGCGACCGTGGCGACCACGAGCGACACGATGTGACGCGCGAGAAACGCCCAGTCGCGGTACGACGCGTACTTCGGCGAATCGGGCATGGCGATCGAGGCCGAATAGACCATCACCACGCCGAGACCGAGCAGCGCGATCACTGCCCACAGCAGCGAGTGGTCGTAGTCGAGCATGCGCGAGCGCGCCGGACGCACGCCGTTGACGACGCTCGAGATGCCGCTCGTGCGCGCGCCGTTGGCGCCGCCTGCACCGCGTGCGCCGTCCGCTGCACCGCCGCTCGCTTCGCGCGACAGCCGCCCGCCGAATCGTTCGGACCAGCTCATATCATCGTCCCCCGTTCAGCGGCGATTTCTTCCACGGTGCCGTGGAACACGGCCGCGCGATGGGCGTAGCCCTTGAACATGTCGAAGCTCGCGCACGCCGGCGACAGCAGCACGACGTCACCCGGTTCGGCGAGCGTCGTGGCCGCACGCGTGGCGTCTTCGAGCGTGGCGTGGTCGCTGAGCGCGACGCCGGTGTTTTCCAGCGCGGCGCGAATCTTGGGGGCGTCGCGGCCGATCAGCATGACCGCGCGGCACCAGCGCTCCACGGGCGCGGCCAGCGGATCGAAGTCCTGGCCCTTGCCGTCGCCGCCCGCGATCAGCACCGCGCGTTGCGCGAGGCCATCGAGCGCCGCGACCGTCGCGCCGACGTTGGTGCCCTTGCTGTCGTCGACGAAATCGATGCCGTCGATCGAAGCGATCAGTTCGACGCGATGCGGCTCGCCGCGATATTCGCGCAGACCGTGCAGCAGTCGCGCGGGCGCGAGGTCGATCGCACGGGCGAGCGCGAACGCCGCGAGCGCATTCGCCGCGTTGTGCAGACCGCGGATGCGCAGCGCGTCGGCGGGCATCAGGCGCTTCATCGCGAGATTCACGGGCGCCGCTTCCTGCTGCTTGCGACGGCGCGGCGAAACCGGTTCGTCGCTTGCGTCGAGGTCGTGCGCCTGGACGAGCCAGAGCATGCCGTTTTCGCGCTGCACGCCGAGGTCGCCCGCGCGTTGCGGTTCGTTCACGCCGAAGGTCACGACCTTCGCTTCGCCGACCTGCTCCGCGTTCGCGAGCGACATCACGCGCGCGTCCTCGCGGTTCAGCACGCGCGTGGTCTGCGCGCCGAAGATGCGGCCCTTCGCGGCCGCGTAGGCGTCGAGCCCGCCGTGCCAGTCGAGGTGGTCCTGCGTGATGTTGAGGATCGCGGCCGCGTCGGGCGCAAACGTATGCGCCGTTTCCAGCTGGAAGCTCGAAAGTTCGAGCACCCACACGTCGGGCAGCGCAGTGTTGTCGATTGCCTCGGTGAGCTTGTCGAGCATCGCCGGGCTGATGTTGCCCGCCACCGCGACCGTCTTGCCCGCGCGTTCGCACAGCAGGCCGGTGAGGCTCGTGGTGGTGGTCTTGCCGTTCGTGCCGGTGATCGCCAGCACCTTCGGGTTGTAGCCGCTTTCGCCGAGATGGCGCAGCGCCTGCGCGAACAGTTCGAGTTCGCCCCAGACTTCGATGCCGCGTTCGCGCGCGGCGGCGATCAGCGGCACGAGGTCTTCCGCCAGCGGCGACAGGCCCGGGCTGATGGCGACCAGCTCCACGCCGTCGAGCAGCGCGGGCGTGAACGGTCCGCCGACGAAGTCGGTCTCGAGATTGCGCGCGGCGAGTTCGGGCGCGAGCGTGGCGAGTCCCGGCGGCGTTTCACGCGTGTCGGCAAGACGCAGGCGGCAACCATGCCGCACGCACCAGCGCGCCATCGCGAGACCCGATTCGCCAAGTCCCAGCACGAGCACCATCGGCTTTTGCCGATCCCGAAACTTCTCGCCAAACATTGCTTGCTTTCCTAAGTGACCTAAAGGACCAACCCGAGGACCAACCCGATGACCAAAGACTGTTGCTTCGCGCGGCTGCGGATCAGCGCAGCTTGAGCGTCGACAGACCGATCAGACACAGCATCAGCGTAATGACCCAGAAGCGCACGACAACTTGCGTCTCTTTCCAGCCGGACAGCTCGAAATGGTGATGCAGCGGCGCCATCTTGAAGATGCGGCGACCTTCGCCATAACGTTTTTTCGTGTACTTGAACCAGGTGACCTGCAGCATCACGGAGAGCGTTTCCGCGACGAAGATTCCGCCCATGATGAAGAGCACGATTTCCTGACGCACGATCACCGCCACCGTGCCGAGCGCGCCGCCGAGCGCGAGTGCGCCCACGTCGCCCATGAACACCTGCGCCGGATACGTGTTGAACCAGAGGAACGCGAGACCCGCCCCGCCCATCGCCGAGCAGAAGATCAGCAGTTCGCCCGCGCCCGCGATGTGCGGGAACAGCAGATATTTCGAGTAGACCGAGCTGCCCATCACGTAGGCGAACACGCCGAGCGACGCGCCCACGAGCACGACCGGCATGATCACGAGGCCGTCGAGGCCGTCGGTGAGATTCACGGCGTTGCTCGCGCCGACGATCACGAAATACGTGAGCGCGATGAAACCCCACACGCCGAGCGGATAGCTGATCGACTTGAGGAACGGCAGCAACAGGTCGGCGCGTGCGGGCAGGCCCATCGAGAGACCGCTGCGCACCCACGCCATGAAGAGGTCGAACACGCGCACGTTGCTCGCTTCGGAGACGCTGAACGCGAGATACACCGCTGCGAACAGGCCGATCACCGACTGCCAGAAATACTTCTCGCGCGAGGACATGCCGCGCGGGTCCTTGTGGACGACCTTGCGATAGTCGTCGACCCAGCCGATCGCGCCGAAGCCGAACGTCACCAGCATCACGATCCAGATGAAGCGGTTCGTGAGGTCGCCCCACAGCAGCGTGGACACCGCGATGCCGATGAGAATCAGCACGCCGCCCATCGTGGGCGTGCCCGACTTCACGAGGTGAGTCTGCGGACCGTCCTTGCGCACTGCCTGGCCGACCTTCATGGCCGTGAGCTTGCGGATCACGTACGGCCCGAAGAACAGACCAATACCCATCGCGGTGATGGTCGCCATCACCGCACGGAACGTCAGATAACTGAACACGCGCAAGAAGCTTGCGTCATTCTGCAGCCATTGCGCCAGCGCCAGTAGCATGCCTTGTATTCCTTCGTATTTCAGTGCGCGCCGGACGCTGCGTCCGGTGCAGGGGTTTGCGGATTCGTGAGTGCGGCCACCACGCGCTCCATCTGCATGAAGCGCGAGCCTTTCACGAGGATCGTGGCGTCCGGGCCGTAGCCCGCGCCAGCGAGTGCGCTCACGAGCGCGTTCGCGTCGGCGGCGTGCAGCGCGCCTGCGCCGAATGCCGCCGTGATGTCGCGCGCCGCGTCGCCGAGCGTATACAGCGCGTCGATGCCGCGCTCTTTCGCGTAAGCGCCCACCTCGCGGTGGAACGCCGGGCCGTCGTCGCCGACTTCGCCCATGTCGCCGAGCACCAGCACGCGCGGCGCGGCCTGCGCCGCCAGCACGTCGATGGCCGCGCGCACGGAATCGGGATTCGCGTTGTAGGTGTCGTCGATCACGACGGCGCCCGCGAGTTCGCCGAGCGCCGCACGCTTGACCTGCAGACGGCCCTTCACGGGCTCGAACGCTTCGAGGCCGCGCTGAATCGCGTCGAACGACACGCCCGCCGCGAGCGCCGCCGCCGTGGCGGCGAGTGCGTTGTGCGCGTTGTGCGCGCCGAGCACCTGCAATTCCACTTCGAGATGACCGTCGGGCGTCGCGATCGCGAGCCGCGATGCATTCACCAGCTTGCCTGTGACCGCGGCATCGACCGCGCGTTCATCGGTATGCAGCGCGAAATCAAGAATTTTCGAGCCGGTGGCCGCCACGCGCCAGATGCCTGCATAGGCGTCGTCGGCGGGAAACACGGCCGTGCCTTCGGGCTTGAGCGCGTGAATCACGCTCGCGTGTTCAAGCGCGACGGCTTCCACCGTCGCCATGAATTCCTGGTGCTCGCGCTGCGCGTTGTTCACCACGGCGACGGTCGGCTCCGCGAACTTCGCGAGCAGCTCGGTTTCGCCCGGATGATTCATGCCCAGCTCGACCACCGCCAGCTTGTGCGAGGCATTCAGACGCAGCAGCGTGAGCGGCACGCCGATGTCGTTGTTCAGATTGCCCGCGGTCGCGAGACGCGCTTCGGCGCCGACTGCCGCCGCGAAGATCGACGCGATCATTTCCTTGACCGTGGTCTTGCCGTTGCTGCCCGTGACCGCGACGAGCGGCAGCGTGAAGCGACGCCGCCAGCCGAGTGCGAGCGCGCCCAACGCCGTGCGCGTGTCGTCCACACGCAGCGCCGGAATGCGCCAGTCGCCGGGGCTGCGCGACACGAGCGCCGCGCTCACGTGACGGCCCGCCACTTCGGGCAGGAAGTCGTGCGCGTCGAAGCGGTCGCCCTTGAGCGCGACGAAGAGATCGCCGGGACCGGTCGTGCGGCTGTCGGTCGAGATGCGCGCAAACGTGGCGTTCTCGTCGCCGAGAACACTCGCGCCGGGAATCAGCGCTGCCGCTTCGCGCAGGGAAAGCATTGTCATTCACCGCCTCCGCGCCCATGCCGATCGGAAGTCGGACGGGCTGCGAGCGCAAGGCGCGCGTGGTCCTGGTCGGAGAACGCGCGCTTCTTGCCCATGATTTCCTGAGTTGCCTCGTGCCCCTTGCCGGCCAGCACGATGACGTCTTCCTTCGCCGCACCGCGCACCGCTTGCAGGATCGCGCTCGCGCGGTCCTCGATGCGGCGCGCCTTCGCGGCCTCGCGCATGCCACCGACGATCTGGTCGATGATCGCCGTGGGCGATTCGCTGCGCGGGTTGTCGCTCGTCACCACGACCTGATCGGCGAGACGCTCGGCGATCGCGCCCATCAGCGGACGCTTGGTGGCGTCGCGGTCGCCGCCGCAGCCGAACATGCAGATCAGCTGGCCGCCGCGCGCCGCTGCAATCGGGCGCAGCGCGTCGAGCGTCTTTTCGAGCGCGTCGGGCGTGTGCGCGTAGTCGATCACCACGAGCGGCTCGTCGTGATCGGTGCGGCCGCCGAGGCGCTCCATGCGGCCGTTCACCGGCTGCAGCTTCGCGATTTCGTTGAGCGCCGCGAGCAGCGGCACGTTCGCCGCCAGCAGCGCGCCGAGCACGCCGAGCAGATTGCTGACGTTGAAGAGACCGAGCGTCTGCACTTCGACGTTCGCCTCGCCCCAGTCCGACGTTTCCAGATGGAACGCTGTGCCCGTGGCGGTCGCGCGCACGTTCGTGGCGCGCAGCCAGGCGTCGGCGGCCGGCGCATCGGCGGCGGGCGTTTCCACGCCGTACGCGATCGTGCGCGCCGTGCCGCGCGTGGCGGCGATCAGGCGACGGCCCGCTGCGTCGTCGGCGTTGATGACCGCCGCGCGCAGACCAGGCCACGCGAACAGACGCGCCTTCGCGGCTTCATACGCCTCGAAGGTGCGGTGGTAGTCGAGATGATCCTGCGTCAGATTCGTGAACACGGCGATGTCGAAGGACGTGCCGTTCACGCGACCCTGATGCAGCGCGTGCGACGACACTTCCATCGCAACCGCCTTCGCACCCGACTGCTGCAGTTGCGCGAGCGAGCGCTGCAGTTGTGGCGCGTCGGGCGTCGTGAAACCGGTGTGCACGAGCTGGCCGACGAAGCCGCTGCCAAGCGTGCCGACGATCGCGCACTTCTGGCCGATGGCCGTGAGCGCCGAGGCGATCCACTGGCTGCACGAGGTCTTGCCGTTCGTGCCGGTCACGCCGACCACGAGCATCGCGTCGCTCGGATCGCCATACCAGCCGCTCGCGATCTCGCCTGCGAGCACGTCGAGCTGCGGCACGGCGAGCGCGTTTGGCGCCTGCGAGAAGTCGAACGCGCCGGTGTAGCCCTCGGGCTGATAGACGACCGCCGCCGCGCCGCGCGCCAGGGCGCTTTCGATATGCGGACGGTTGTCCGCGCCTTCGACGGCGTAGGCGAGGAACACGTCGCCCGGCTGGAGCGAACGCGTGTCGGCGTGCAGATTGGCGGCGGGCGCGATGCGCGCGCGCAGCCAGGCGAGCGCGTCCGCGATCTGCCGGTGCGCGGGATGCTGATTGCGCGTGGCGCTCATCGGACGACTCCGGGACGGTTTTTCGCGTTGTCGGCGACGGTCATGTGATGCGCGCCGACAGGGGTTTTCAGGACAGGCGCCGCACTCGCGACGCGCTTCGTGGGACCGGCGGGCGCGTTCGCGGCGGCCGGCGCGGAGGCGCTATCATCCGAGACCACGAGCTGCTTGACCGGCATATCCGGCGGCACGTTGAGCGAGCGCAAGGTGTCGCCGACGATGCCCGAGAACACCGGACCCGACACCGCGCCGCCGAAGTGGCTGCCCGCCGTCGGCTCGTCGACCGTCACCGCCACCACGATGCGCGGGTTCGGCATCGGCGCCATGCCGACGAACGACGCGCGGTACTTCGAATGGTCGTAGCCGTGCGGGCCGTGCTTGTACGCCGTGCCGGACTTGCCGCCCACGCGATAGCCGGGCACGGCCGCTTCGGGCGAGGTGCCGTCCTTCGACACCACGCTTTCGAGCATCGTGCGCACTTCGCGCGCGGTGGTGGGCGCGAACACCTGCGTGCCGACCGCGGGCTGGTCGTCGCCAGGATGACGGAAGATCGACACCGGCAGAATCTGGCCGTCGTGCGCGATGGCCGTGTACGCACGCGCGAGCTGGAACAGCGACACCGAGAGGCCATAACCGTACGACATGGTGGCCTGCTCGATGCGGCGCCAGCTTTTCCACGGACGCAGCCGGCCCGGCGCCGCGCCGGGGAACCCGACCTTCGGCGCTTGCCCGAGACCGATGCTGGTGTACATGTTCCACATTTCTTCGGGCCGGAGCGTCATCGCGATCTTGGTCGCGCCGATGTTCGACGACTTCTGGATCACGCCGCCCACCGTCAGCACGCCGAAACCGGCGTCGTCGGTGATGGTCGCGCCGTCGAGCGTGAAGTGGCCCGCACCCGTATCCACCAGTGTAGTCGGCGAGACGCGGTGCAGATCGAGGGCCAGCGACACCGTGAACGGCTTCATGATCGAGCCCGGCTCGAACACGTCGGTGAGAATGCGGTTGCGCAACTGCTCGCCCGTGAGGTGCGAGCGGTCGTTCGGGTTGTACGTGGGGTAATTGACGAGCGCGAGCACTTCGCCCGTGCGCACGTCCACCACCATCGCCGCGCCGGCCTTGGCCTTGAACTTCTCCACCGCCGCCTTCAGGTTCGAATAGGCGATGTATTGAATCTTGCTGTCGATCGACAGTTCGACGTCCGTACCATCGTGGGGCACGACCGTTTCGTCGACGTCTTCGACGATGTGGCCCATGCGGTCCTTGATAACGTGACGAATGCCGGGCATGCCGGCAAGAATCTTCTGGTCGGACAGCTCGACGCCTTCCTGCCCTTCGTCTTCCACATTGGTGAAGCCGATCAGGTGGGCCGTGACGTCGCCTTCCGGATAAAAACGTTTGTATTCGTTGCGCTGATAGATGCCGGGGATGTCGAGCGCCGTAATCTGCTGCGCGACGTCGAGCGGCACCTGGCGCTTCACATAGACGAAGGTCTTGTCTTCCGAGAGCTTCTTGCGCAGTTCCTGCTGCGTCATGCCGAGCAGTTTGCCGAGCTGCGCGAGCTTGTCGGCGCCGAGGTCGTCGGGCACGGCTTCGGGAATCGCCCAGATCGCGCGCACGGGCAGACTCGTGGCGAGCACGAGGCCGTTGCGATCGAGAATCTTGCCGCGCGTGGCGGGCAGTTCGATGGTGCGCTGATAGCGGCTTTCGCCCTGCTTCTGATAGAAGGCGTTGCCCGGTCCCTGAATCCAGAACGCGCGCGCGGCGAGCGCGACGAACGCCATGAACAGCATGAAGACAACGAGCTTCGAGCGCCACATCGGCAGGCGCACGGAGAGAATGGGGTTCGCGGTGAAGGCGACGCTCTTGCGGCTGTTGCCCTTTTTCATCGCGCGCCTCCGCGACGGTTGGCGGCCGCCGCCGCGCCCTGCGCCGGCGCGGACGTGGGCACAGGCGCGTCCACAGCCGTGGCCGCGCCCGGTGCGAGCGTCAGGTATTGCGTGCGTCCGGTCGTCACGGGCTGCATCTTGAGCGAATCGGTAGCGATCTGTTCGACGCGCGACGTTCTGGACAGCGCGCTCTGCTGATACTGAAGTTGCGCGTAGTCCTGCTGGAGCTGACGCTCCTGCGACTGCGCGCGTTGCAACTGAATGAAGATCTGACGCTGCTGATTGGTGGCGTTGACGACCGACAACGCGCAACCCATGACGACGATCAGCAGGAAGATGTTCAGGCGGTTCATGGCGTGATGCGCTCCGCGATGCGCATCACAGCCGAGCGGGCGCGCGGATTCGCGGCGACTTCCTCGTCGCTCGCGAACACGCGGCCGAGCAGCTTCATCGGCGGGCTGGGCAGGTCGACGGCGCGGATCGGCAGGCGGCGATCGATAGCGGGCGCGGTGGCGTGCGCCTGCATGAACCGCTTCACGATTCGGTCTTCCAGCGAATGGAAGCTGATGACCACGAGCCGCCCTCCCTGCTCCAGCAACGCCAGCGCTGCTTCTAGAACGACCTGCAGCTCCGCAAGCTCTTGATTGACGTGAATCCGTATAGCTTGAAAGGTGCGGGTTGCCGGGTCCTTACCCTTCTCACGGGTTTTGACGGCGTTAGCCACGATTTGGGCAAGCTCGCCCGTGCTG
Source organism: Paraburkholderia sp. Ac-20347 (assembly GCF_017104805.1). Taxonomy (NCBI): domain Bacteria; kingdom Pseudomonadati; phylum Pseudomonadota; class Betaproteobacteria; order Burkholderiales; family Burkholderiaceae; genus Paraburkholderia; species Paraburkholderia sp. Ac-20347. The sequence goes on from NZ_JAAGPN010000069.1 coordinate 28,587, forward strand.
TCGAGAGGCCCGAGACGGTCGGACTCTGCCCGGCGAGCAACAAGCGCCTTTGCAATCTGAAAAGCAAACCGTTCTTCCCCATAATCTCGAATCACCTCCGTCAGTTCCTGCAACGTGGCCCGCGCGAGCCAGTCAGCGGCGGACTCGCCGCGCGTCGGGTCCATCCGCATGTCGAGCGGACCATTGGCGCGGAAACTGAAACCGCGCTCCGGGTCGTCGATTTGCGGCGACGACACGCCCAGGTCCAGCAAAATCCCCGACACACGCCCTACCCCGCGCTCCGCCATCGCGTCGCGCAGTGAAGCAAAACTCTCGTGCACGATCGAGAACCGCGCGTCACCGACCTGTTCGGCCGTGGCGATCGCCAGCGGGTCCTTGTCGAACGCGATCAGTCGCCCGGCTTCGGAAAGCCGGCCGAGAACCGCGCGACTGTGCCCGCCGCGACCGAACGTGCCGTCCACATAGACGCCGTCCGCGCGCGTCACGAGCGCATCGACCGCTTCATCGAGCAGCACCGTGCGATGCTGCAATCCTTGTCCCATCGCAGATGCCATAGCGTTTTAAACCGCGATCAGAACGTGAAATTCTTCAAGGCGTCGGGCATGCCTTGGGCCATCGCCGCCTGTTCCTTCGCGGCGTAGGTTTGCGCATCCCACAACTCAAAATGACTACCCATGCCGAGCAGCATGACTTCCTTTTCCATACCAGCTGCGAGACGTAATTCGGGAGAGACGAGCACGCGACCCGCGCTGTCGAGGTCGACGTCGGACGCATTACCGAGAAAAATGCGGCGCCACCAGTGGGCGTCCATCGGCAATGCGGCGACTTTCGCGCGGAAGACTTCCCATTCAGGGCGCGGAAATAGCAACAGGCAGCCGTCCGGGTGCTTGGTGATCGTCACCCGGCCTTCTGCCTGTTGTTGCAGCGCGTCCCGATAGCGAGACGGAATCGACATCCGTCCTTTCGCATCGAGTGTCAGCGCCGACGCCCCCTGGAACAATTTGCTCCCCCTCACGCGGCGCCGATCGCCGCCCGTCTAAATCTCAGGAAATTTACCCGAATACGTATCTGGAATCACACAAAAATACACTTTCTCACACTGTCTCCCACTTTAGAGGAAGGCCCAACGAGGGTCAAGGTGGCTGGCGCGTTTTTTGACGAAATTTATCCGCTAGAACAAGGACTTAGCGGCACTTGTTCAAGTCAGGCGCAAAGCCAAAAACCGTTATGAATGAATGAGCTAACGCAGGTTGTGAAGGTGATACGTGAAATATGCGGTGAAAATCGCGGTGGTGCGGGGCGTTGGCGGGGATTAAAGCGAAAGGCTAAATGCGGTAAAGGGGCGGTAATCGCGCGGACCGGTGTCTCCCACCTGCCCGCGCAAAATCACTAGATGTAGTAAGCCGTGCGCGTCATGACTTTCGACGCGGCGCGCATGAGCGAGCGCATCGGCAGCGGCAATTCGATGCCGCCGAGGTCGGTGGCCGAGCGCGCGTGCGCGATCTCGTCGGTGCGCATCTGCTCGACGATGGCGCGCGATTCGAGGTCGGCGGGCGGCAAGGCGTCGAGGTGGCTGTCCAGGTGATGTTCGACCTGACGCTCGGTTTCGGCCATGAAGCCGAGGCTGATCCGGTCGCCCAGACGGCCCGCCGCGAAGCCAATCGCAAGCGCGCCCGCGTACCAGAGCGGATTGAGCAGGCTCGGACGCGAATCGAGCGCTTCCAGACGGCGCGCGGTCCAGGCGAGGTGATCCTCCTCCTCTTGCGCGGCGTGCTCGAAGGCGGCCTTCAGCGACGGCGAACGCGTGGCGATCTTCTGCGCCTGGTAGAGCGCCTGCGCGCAGACCTCGCCGACGTGATTCACGCGCATGAGGCCCGCCGCGTGCGAGCGCTCGGCAGCCGTGAGCTCACCGGGCGCGGTGCCGACCGCCGCCACGCCAGCCACATCGGAATCGTCGCCGGCTTCGTGCGCGACATCTTGCGCGGGCGTGCGCGCCGCTGCCGATTCGGTGGACGGCTGAGGGATGGGCCGCGACATGCGCGACACGCCAGTGATCGAGCGCAGGCCCCGATCGAATTCGGTAATCAACTCGTCAAGCGTCATCCAACCTCCCTCCTCGCGCACTGCAAACAGCACGGCAAAAGCACAGCGAAAACACGACCCCGAACGCCGGCGACGCCGTGTGAAATGCGTCTGATAAGCATCTCGCATTCGCCGACCGACCGGCCGTTAAAAAGCACTACAGGAACTCTCGCAGCGCCGTCAATCGGGGGCTGCGCCGATACCCGGCGCATATTCTAGACCATGTTGTGTAAACGAAACAGGTACTTAGGAGCGGTCTGGCTTTTCCTTTGTGCCCCCTAACCCTTTTGTTACATTACATGCAACTTCTCGCGAAGTTAGACAGGCAAGGCCACAGCAAGACACATCGCACTACATAAGAATCGGCCTTGTAAAAAGACGCATAAAAGATTCGCAAAATACTGGAGATCATTCAATGAAGAAGTCGCTTCTCGCGCTTGCTGCGCTGGGCGCGTTCGCGGGCGTTGCTCACGCACAGAGCAGTGTCACGCTGTACGGCATCATCGACGAAGGTTTCAACATCAACACGAACTCGGGTGGCAAGCACCTGTACAACCTCTCGAGCGGCGTAATGCAGGGCAGCCGTTTCGGCCTGCGCGGCGCTGAAGATCTGGGCGGCGGTCTGAAGGCAGTCTTCGTGCTCGAAAACGGCTTCGACGTGAACAACGGCAAGCTGGGTCAAGGCGGCCTGATGTTCGGTCGTCAAGCCTACGTCGGCCTGAGCAACACGCAGTTCGGCACGGTCACGCTGGGTCGTCAGTACGACTCCGTCGTCGACTACGTCGGTCCGCTCGAAGCGGGCGACCAGTGGGGCGGCTACATCGCCGCTCACCCGGGCGACATCGACAACTTCAACAACGCGTACCGCACCAACAACACGATCAAGTTCACCAGCGCGAACTACGCTGGCCTGACGTTCGGCGGCACGTACAGCTTCGGCGGCACGGCAGGCGACTTCACCCACAACCAGATCTGGTCGCTGGGCGCAGGCTACAACAACGGCCCGCTGGCCCTCGGCCTCGCCTATTTGAACGCGCGCACGCCGGCAGCATCGGGCGGCCTGTTCAACAACGGCGGCACGATCGCCGCGAACACGGGCACCGCGTCGGGCTTCGCCGTAACCTCGCCGGTCTACGCGGGCTTCGCTTCGGCCAACACGTACCAGGTGATCGGTGCAGGCGGCGCGTACACGTTCGGCGCAGCAACGTTCGGCCTGACGTACTCGAACATCCGCTTCGCGAACCTCGGCTCGTCGTACTCGAACGCAGCGATCGCCGGTTACCGCGGCCAGTCGGCGACGTTCAACAACGCCGAAGTGAACTTCAAGTACCAGCTCACGCCGGCTCTGCTGGTTGGCGCGGCGTACGACTACACGCGCGGCGCGTCGATCGATGGCGCTTCGCGTGCCCAGTACCACCAGGGCGCAGTCGGCGTCGACTACTTCCTGTCGAAGCGCACCGACGTCTACGTGGTCGGCGTGTACCAGCATGCGCTGGGCGAAACGCTGAACTACGCAGGTCAGGTTGTCGACGCGACGGCTGGCATCAACGGCCTGTCGGGTTCGTCGAACCAGAACCAGTTCACGGCGCGCGTCGGTATCCGTCACAAGTTCTAAGAAGAACAGCCGTAGTAGTCTCGAAGGCGCCTGCGGGCGCCTTTTTTCTTTGGTGCGCGCATAAAAAAAGCCCGCCCTTTCGGGCAGGCTTTTTTCACGAACGCTGCGAGCGCCGCGCTGTTACGACACGCGCGTGTCCCGCAATTCGCGACGCAGGATCTTGCCGACGTTGCTCTTCGGCAGATCGGTGCGGAACTCGATGAGCTTCGGACGCTTGTAGCCCGTGAGCTGCGTCTTGCAGTAGTCGAACACGTCCTTGTCGGTGAGCGCCGGGTCCTTCTTGACGATATAGAGCTTCACCGCTTCGCCCGAATGCTGATCGGGCACGCCCACGGCCGCCACTTCGAACACGCCCGGCAGCTTCGCGACCACGTCCTCGACTTCGTTCGGATAGACGTTGAAGCCCGACACCAGAATCATGTCCTTCTTGCGGTCGACGAGCTTGATATAGCCGCGCGTATTCATCACGCCGACGTCGCCCGACTTGAAGTAGCCATCTGCCGTCATGACCTTCGCCGTCTCTTCCGGACGCTGCCAGTAACCCGCCATCACCTGTGGCCCGCGAATGCAGATCTCGCCCGCCTCGCCGATCGGCAGTTCGTTGCCGTCGTCGTCGCGAATCGAGATTTCGGTGGACGGCAGCGGCAGCCCGATCGTGCCCGTGTACTCGGTGGCCGTGGTCGGATTGCAGGTCACGCTCGGCGATGTTTCGGACAACCCATAACCTTCGACGATCGGCGTTTGCGTGCGCTCGTACCAGCGCTTCGCGACCGCTTCCTGCACCGCCATGCCGCCGCCGTTCGCGACCAGCAGATGCGAGAAGTCGAGCTTGTCGAAATCGGGATGATTGAGGATCGCGTTGTAGAGCGTGTTGACCGCCGGGAACGTCGTGATCGAGTAGCCGTGCAGTTCCTTGATCATGCCCGCGATGTCGCGCGGATTCGGAATCAGGATCGCGAGGCCGCCCGTGCGCATCGTCAGCAAGCCGCAGACGGTGAGCGCGAACACGTGATAGAGCGGCAGCGCGGCAACCGTGACCGGCTGCACGCCGGCCGGCAGACGCGCGAGCGCGGGCTCGGTCCACGCAGCCGACTGCAGGACGTTGGCGATCAGATTGCGATGCAGCAGCGTCGCGCCCTTCGACACGCCGGTCGTGCCGCCCGTGTATTGAAGGAAGGCGACGTCGTCGGGCTTCTGCTCGACGGGCTTGAAGCTCTGGCGCGCGCCAGCCGCGAGCGCGGCCTTGAACGGCACGTGACCGGGCAGACTCCACGCGGGCACCATCTTCTTCACGCGGCGCACGACGAAATTGACGATGAAGCCTTTCGCCGCGCCGAGCAGATCGCCCATCGACGCGACCACGACGTGCTTCACGCGCGTTTGCGCGATCACGGCCTGGAGCGTGTTGGCGAAGTTCTCGAGGATGATGATTGCTTCGGCGCCGCTGTCCTTGAGCTGATGCTCAAGCTCGCGCGGCGTGTAAAGCGGATTGACGTTCACGACCACGTAGCCCGCGCGCAGGATCGCGGCGAGCGCGACCGGATATTGCAGCACGTTGGGCATCATGATGGCGATGCGCGCGCCGGGCGCGATACCGCGCGACTGGAACCAGGCGGCGAGCCGCTTCGACAGCTCGTCGAGCTGTCCGTAGGTGATGGCTTTGCCCATGCAGGCGAACGCGGGCTTCGCGCGATTCGCGTTGAAGCTCTCCGTGAGCAGCGCCGTGATGGACGCGTATTGGCTCGCGTCGATCTCGGCGGGCACGCCCGGCGGGTACGATTTCAGCCAGACCTTTTCCATGCGGCGTCTCCTCCTCTATATTTTCGAATGGTCGTGCTAAAAAATGGATCGTAGCACGGAGACTGTGTTTTTCTTACGGGAATCAGCGAGTTAGAAAGCGCCCTCGAACCCTTTCGGCCAGGGTTTACGCGCGTTCGACTTCGACGAGGCAATCGTAGAACGTCGCCGAATTGCCGAGGTCGGTGAGCGCCTGGCTCGTCACCTCGTTGGCGTTGCGGCCGTCGGGCGCGAGCTTCTTCCACCAGATCGACAAGCCGACCACGAGACCTTCGCGCGCACGTTCGGAAACGCGTGCGCGCGCACGCATCGAGCCGCGATCGTTGAAGACGCGAATCTGATCGCCGTCAGCGATATTGCGCTGGCCGGCGTCGGCGGGATTGAGATCGACGTGCGGTTCGCCTTCGGTCGCGCGCAGGCTCTCGACGTTCACGAAAGTACTGTTGAGGAAATTGCGCGCGGGCGGGGAGATCATCGCCAGCGGATAACGCGCCGCGAGTTCGGGCGCACCATCAGCCGATTCGTGCGGCGGCAGATAGTCGGGCAGCGGATCGAGGCCCGCTTGCGCGAGCGCTTCGCTGTAGAACTCGCACTTGCCCGTCGACGTGCGGAAGCCGCCGTGCGCGAACGGCGCATCGGCGATATTCAGCTTGATCCACGCGTTCTGCTTGAGCGTGTCCCAGCTCGCGCCATCGAAGGCCGGATCGCGCCAGTCGAATGCGCGCGACGCCACCTCTTCGTCGCTCTCGAACAGCGCGGGCTCGGTCAGGCCCATCGCGCGCGCAATCGAGCGGAAGATTTCCGTGTTCGGACGCGCCTCGCCCACCGGCGCGATTGCAGGCAGATTCGCCATCACGTGTGTGTGGCCGTAGGACTTATGGACGTCGAGGTGTTCGAGCTGCGTGGTCGCGGGCAGCAACAGATCGGCGTAATCGGCGGTATCGGTCTGGAACTGTTCGAGCACGATCGTGAACAGGTCCTCGCGCGCGAAGCCTGCCGCCACCTTTGCGGAGTCCGGCGCGACGGCAACGGGATTCGAGTTGTAGACCACGACCGCTTCGATCTTCGGACCGAACGCGGTGTCGCCGCGATGCGTAAGCGCATCGCCGATCTGGTTCATGTTGACGATGCGCGGCTGATGCTTCGGCCAACCCGGGATCAGGTCCGGGCGCTGCAGCGCGTGAGCATCGACCGGCGCCCAACCCGACGACGACAGCAGCACGCCGCCGGCACGCTCGCGCCACGCACCGGTGAGCGCGGGCAGACAGGCGATCGCACGCACCGCGTTGCCGCCGCCGCGCACGCGTTGCAGGCCGTAGTTCATGCGGATCGCCACCTTGCGCGTCGACGCATAAAGCCGCGCGAGGTCGACGATGGTCTGTTCCTCGATACCGCAAATCTGCGCGACACGGGCGGGTGTGTAGGTCAGCGCGCGCGCTTTCAGCGGCTCGTAGCCGTGCGTGTGCGCGGCGATGTAGCCGTGATCGAGCCGGTCTTCGGTGATCAACACGTGCATCATGCCGAGCGCGAGTGCGCCGTCGGTGCCGGGCTTCAACGCGATGTGCTGATGGCACTTCTCGGCAGTCAGCGAGCGGTACGGATCGATCGCGATCAACTTCGCGCCGTTGCGCTTCGCTTCCTGCGCGCGGGTCCAGAAATGCAGATTCGACGCGATCGGATTCGCGCCCCAGATCAGGATGACTTCGCTTTCCGCGAAATGCTCGGTGAGCATGCCGAGGCTCGAACCATACGTGTAGCGCAAGCCCGCCGCGCCGGCCGCCGCGCAGATCGCGCGATCGAGCCGCGACGCACCGAGTTTGTGGAAGAACCGTTGCGCGATGCTGTCGCCTTGCACGAGCCCCATCGTGCCCGCATAGCTGTACGGCAGGATCGCCTCGGGCGCACGCTGTGCGATCTCGCCGAGCCGCTCGGCCGCGATGGCGCAGGCCTCGTCCCACGTAATCGGCTCGAAACGCCCTTCTCCCTTGGCGCCGACGCGCTTCATCGGCTGCGTCAGGCGCTTCGGATGGTGCACACGTTCGGCGTAGCGCGTGACCTTCGTGCAGAGCACGCCTTGCGTCGGCGCGTGATCGGGGTCACCGCTCACCTTGATCGCCTTGCCGTTCTCGACGGTCACGCGCATCGCGCAGGTGTCGGGGCAGTCGTGGGGACAGACGGCGCGGGCAAATTCGGCTCGGGCGTTCATGAGAAATTCCGTGGGTGCGGCAAGGTGTCAGTACTGCGATTTTATTATGCGCAGCGCGCCCAACTGCCATGCGCCGGGTGCTGGAGCGCGAAAAAAAAGCTTCGGCGTAGAATGGTTCGTCTAGACCCGGCCTGATTGCCGGGCGCCCACTTTTCGAGCACTGCCCGCCATGAAACTGATCCCGGAAATCCAGGCCGCCCAAGGCGAAATTCAGGGCCTACGACGAACGATCCATGCCCATCCGGAACTGCGCTACGAAGAAAGCCAGACCGCCGATCTCGTGGCGTCGAAACTGGCCGAATGGGGTATCGAAGTGCATCGCGGTCTGGGCAAGACGGGCGTGGTCGGCGTGCTCAAACGCGGCAACGGCGCACGCTCGATCGGCCTGCGCGCCGATATGGATGCGCTGCCGATTCAGGAACTGAACACCTTCGATCATCGCTCGCGCAACGATGGCAAGATGCACGCGTGCGGCCATGACGGCCATACAGCCATGCTGCTGGGCGCCGCGCAATATCTCGCCCAGCATGGTGCATTCGACGGTACCATCGTCTTCATTTTCCAGCCCGCCGAGGAAGGCGGCGCGGGCGCGAAAGCGATGATCGACGATGGTCTTTTCACGCGTTTTCCCGTCGATGCCGTGTTCGGCATTCATAACTGGCCGGGCATGCCCGCTGGTGTCTTCGGCGTGACCGAAGGGCCGATCATGGCGTCGAGCAACGAATTCCGCATCGAAATCAAGGGCGTGGGCTCGCATGCCGCCCTGCCGCATAACGGGCGCGATCCGGTGTTCACGGCGGTGCAGATAGCCAACGGGCTGCAGAGCATCATCACGCGTAACAAGAAGCCGCTGGATACCGCTGTGCTGTCGATCACGCAGATTCATGCGGGCGATGCCGTGAACGTGGTGCCGAATACGGCGTGGATTGCGGGCACGGTGCGCACCTTCACGACGGAAACGCTTGATCTGATCGAATCACGACTGCGCAAGATCGCCGAGAGCACGGCCGACGCGTATGACTGCTCGGTCGATATCACGTTCCATCGCAATTACCCGCCGACCGTGAACAGCAGCGCGGAGACGCAATTTGCTGCCGAGGTGATGCGCGAGGTAGTGGGCGCGGATCGCGTCGACGCGAGCGTGGAACCGACGATGGGCGCCGAAGACTTCTCGTTCATGCTGCTGGAAAAGCCGGGCTGCTACGCGTTTCTCGGTAACGGCGATGGTGGACATCGCGAGTCTGGACACGGTGCAGGTCCGTGCATGCTGCACAACGCGAGCTATGACTTCAACGACCAGTTGCTGCCGGTCGGATCGTCGTATTGGGTGCAGCTGGCGACGAAATTTCTCGCGCAGAAGTAGTTGGGTGTGTTGTGTTGAAAGAAAAAAGCCGCCTTTGAAGGCGGCTTTTTTCTCTTTTACACGAGCATTTTCGTTTTCCCAAACGCCAGAACCCCGGCTCTCTTCTGGAGAAGCCGGGGTTCTGGACGTACTGCATAAGAAGCCTGACGATTACCTACTTTCACACGGGCAATCCGCACTATCATCGGCGTAGAGTCGTTTCACGGTCCTGTTCGGGATGGGAAGGGGTGGGACCGACTCGCTATGGTCATCAGGCATGAC